>NZ_JBSHHY010000021.1:0-138854 GCF_053618675.1 Streptomyces sp. NPDC055632
GGGGCACCCCCCGGCGGCCGTCGCCGTCCGCGCTCCCCTCAGCCCGCCGCGCGGACCGCCGCCGTCGCCTTGCGGGCCGCGACGAGCACCGGGTCCCACACCGGCGAGAACGGCGGCGCGTACCCCAGGTCCAGGGCCGTCATCGCCTCCACCGTCATCCCCGCCGTGAGCGCCACCGCCGCCACGTCCACCCGCTTCGCCGCGCCCTCCCGGCCCACGATCTGCGTCCCGAGCAGCCGCCCGGTCCGCCGCTCGGCCAGCATCTTCACCGTCATCGGCGCGGCCCCCGGGTAGTAGCCCGCCCGGCTCGTCGACTCGACCGTCACCGTCACGAACCGCAGCCCCGCCTCCAGGGCCTCCTTCTCCCGCAGGCCGGTCCGCGCGATCTCCAGGTCGCACACCTTCGACACCGCCGTGCCCACCACGCCCGGGAAGGTCGCGTAGTCGCCGCCGACGTTCGTCCCGATGACCTGGCCCTGCTTGTTCGCGTGCGTCCCGAGGGCCACGTGCCGCATCCGGCCCGAGACCAGGTCCAGGACCTCCACGCAGTCGCCGCCCGCCCAGACGTTCCCGTGCCCCCGCACCCGCATCGCCAGATCGGTGAGCAGCCCGCCGTACGCCCCGAGCGGCAGCCCCGCCTCCCGCGCGAGCGAGGTCTCCGGCCGCACGCCCGTGCCCAGGACCACCACGTCCGCCGGGTACTCCTCCTCGTCCGTCGCCACCGCCCGGACCCGGCCGTCGGGGCCGGTGAGCACCTTCGTGACCGCCGCCGAGTTGACCGTCCTGATCCCGAGCCCGTCCATCGCCTCGTGCACGAGCCGGCCCATGTCCGGGTCGAGCGTCGCCATCGGCTGCTCGCTGCGGTTGAGGACGGTCACCTCGTAGCCCCGGTTGAGGAGCGCCTCGGCCATCTCCACCCCGATGTACCCGGCGCCGACCACCACCGCCCGCCGCCCCTCCGTACCGGAGCCCTCCGCACGGGACAGCGCGTCGATCAGGGCCTGGCCGTCGTCCAGGTTCTGCACGCCGTGCACCCCGGGCGCGTCGATCCCCGGCACCGGCGGGCGCAGCGGCCGTGCCCCCGTCGCGATCACCAGCTTGTCGAAGCCGGTCCACTCCTCCGTACCGGACTCCAGGTCCCGGGAGCGGACCCGCTGCCGCTCGACGTCGATCTCCGTCACCTCGGTCCGCGTCCGCAGGTCGATGTCACGGGCCCGGTGCTCCTCGGGGGACCGGGCGATCAGCTCGTCGCGCGAGCCGACGTCCCCGCCGACCCAGTACGGGATGCCGCAGGCCGAGTACGAGGAGAAGTGACCGCGCTCGAAGGCGACGATCTCCAGCTCCCCGGGGGACTTGAGCCTGCGCGCCTGTGACGCGGCGGACATGCCCGCCGCGTCGCCACCGATGACCACCAGTCGTTCGCTCATGGGGACGACGCTACTTCTCCGGAGCCTCCGCGGGCCGGGGGGCCGCCTCCTCGGGGCGCGGCCCGGGCACCGGCGCGGGGCGGCGGGCGGCGAGCCGGGGGCGGACCAGCCGGCGCCAGAGGACGAAGGCGACCAGACCGACCGCGAGCCACGGGGCCAGGGCGGCGAGCACGACCAGGACCCAGGCCACCACGGCGACCAGGGCGTTCCAGCCGCCGCCCAGCGCGTCCAGGAGACCGGGACGGCCCTCCTCCTTGGACTCCTCGGCCTTCGGCCCCTCCTTCCGCTTCTCGGTGAGCTGGAGGGTGATCGTCGCCAGCGACGTCCGGTCCTTCAGCGAGGACTGCTGCGCGAGCAGCGCCTCCAGGTCCGCCTGACGCCGGCTCAGCTCGGCCTCCAGGGTCACCACGTCGGACAGCTTGTCCGCCCGGTCCATCAGCTCCCGCACCCGCGCCACGCTCGCCCGCTGGGTGGCGATCCGGCTCTGCACGTCCACCACCTGGTCGGTGACGTCTTGGGCGTCGGCCTTGCGGCCCAGCAGCTTGCCGGTGCCCGCCAGTTCGGCGAGGACCGAGTCGTACTTCTCCTGCGGCACCCGCAGCACGATCCGCGAGGCGAGGTACGCGTCGTCGACCCGCTCCGTCGACTCGTTCTCGACCCGCCCGCCCGCGTCCACCGCCGCCGTACGGGCCGTGGCCAGGGCCTTCGCCGCGTCCGCGACCTCCACGGACAGCGAGGCGGTGCGGATGACGTGCTGCGGGGCCGGCGCCTTCGCCGGGGCCTTGCCGGAACCCGTACCGGAACCGGACGAGGACCCCGAGGCCCCCGAGGACCCGTCCGCCGTGCCCCCGCCCGGCGCCTGCTCGGCGGGCTGCGCCGCCCGCGCGTCCGCCGCCTTGCCGCCCGCGTCCGAACCGCCCGCGCCGCAGCCCGTCAGAACCAGTGACGCCGTCAGCAGGACGGCGGCCGTCGTACTCGCTCCCCGCACGGGAACCCCCCAAGGTGGTGGTGATCGATGCCTTTTGGACGTGCGACCCCGGGGCACGGGTTGCCGTCCGGCGGTAGCGATGCGGTCACGGTCGGGCCTCGGAACGGGAGCGGACGGGCGATTTGAGAGAGTGGTCCCATGAACGCGGACACCACGGCACCCCACGTCGTCGTCGCCGGAGGCGGGATCACCGGCCTCGCGGCCGCCCACCGGCTGGCCCTCGCCGGCCACCGGGTGACCCTCCTCGAAGCGGACGGCCGGCTCGGCGGCAAGCTCCTCGCCGGGGAGGTCGCGGGCGCCCCCGTGGACCTCGGCGCCGAGTCGCTGCTCGCCCGCCGCCCCGAGGCGGTCGCCCTCGCCCGTGCCGTCGGCCTCGGCGACCGGCTCCGGGCCCCCGCCACCACCACCGCGTCCGTCTGGTCCCGGGGCGACCTCGTCCCCATGCCGAAGGGGCACGTCATGGGCGTCCCCGGCGACGCCCGCGCGCTCGGGGGCCTCCTCTCCGAGGAGGGCGTGCGCCGGATCGCCGCCGACCTCGACCTGTCGCCCACCGAGATCGGGGACGACATCGCCATCGGCGCGTACGTCGCCGCCCGCATGGGCCACGAGGTCGTCGACCGCCTCGTCGAACCCCTCCTCGGCGGGGTGTACGCCGGGGACGCCCACCGCATCTCCATGAAGGCCGCCGTCCCCGCCCTCTTCGAGGCCGCCCGCGAGCACCCCACGCTCACCGACGCCGTCCGCGCCGTCCAGCGGGCCGGCGCCGCCGTCCCGGCCGACGCGGCGGGCGCCGCCACCGGCCTCGGCGGCTCCGTCTTCGCCGGCGTCGAGGGCGGCGTCGGCACCCTGCCCGGCGCGGTCGCCGACGCGGTCCGCGCCGCCGGCGGCGAGATCCTCCTGAACGCCCCCGTGACGGCGCTGCGCCGCACCGGGGCCACCGGCTGGCAGGTCGTGAGCGGCGACCGCGTCCTCGCCGCCGACGCCGTCGTCCTCGCCACCCCCGCCGGACCCGCCGCCGCGCTCCTCGCGGAGCACGCCCCCGCCGCCGCCCGCGAACTCGGCGCGATCGAGTACGCCTCCATGGCCCTGGTCACCCTCGCGTTCCGCCGCTCGGACGTCTCCCTCCCGGCCGGCTCGGGCTTCCTCGTGCCCCCCGTCGACGGCCGCACGATCAAGGCCTCCACCTTCTCCTCGCAGAAGTGGGGCTGGGTGGCCGACGCGGCCCCCGACCTGTTCGTGCTCCGCACCTCCGTCGGCCGCCACGGCGAGGAGGAGCAGCTCCACCGCGAGGACGCCGACCTCGTCGACGCCTCCCTCGAGGACCTCGCCGCCGCCACCGGGCTCGGCGCCCGCCCGGTCGCCGCCGCGGTCACCCGCTGGGCCGGCGGCCTGCCCCAGTACCCGATCGGCCACCTCGCCCGCGTCGCCCGCGCCCGCGAGGCCGTCGCCGCCCTGCCCGGACTGCGGATCGCGGGCGCCGCGTACGACGGCGTCGGCATCCCCGCCTGCATCGCCTCGGCACATCGCGCGGCCGACGGGATCACGGACGCGCCCACCGGCGGAGGCTCCGGTTCCGCCGACGAGATCATCGCCACGTCGGAAACGGCGGCCCCCGGTGCGGGGCACTCCTCGTGACGGGCGAGAATAGGCGTATGAGTGCGCCCGAAAAGATCCCGAACGCCGGTAAGAAGGCGAAGGACCTCAACGAGGTCATCCGCTACACCCTGTGGTCCGTCTTCAAGCTGCGCGACGTCCTGCCCGAGGACCGGAGCGGCTACGCCGACGAGGTCCAGGAGCTGTTCGACCAGCTCGCGGCCAAGGACATCACCGTCCGGGGCACGTACGACCTCTCCGGTCTGCGCGCCGACGCCGACGTCATGATCTGGTGGCACGCCGAGACGAGCGACGAGCTCCAGGAGGCGTACAACCTCTTCCGCCGCACCCGCCTGGGCCGCGCCCTGGAGCCGGTCTGGTCGAACATGGCGCTGCACCGCCCGGCCGAGTTCAACAAGTCGCACATCCCGGCCTTCCTGGCCGACGAGAACCCGCGCGACTACGTCTCGGTCTACCCCTTCGTCCGCTCCTACGACTGGTACCTGCTGCCGGACGAGGACCGCCGCCGGATGCTGGCCGACCACGGCAAGATGGCCCGGGGCTACCCCGACGTCCGTGCCAACACGGTCGCCTCCTTCTCGCTCGGCGACTACGAGTGGCTCCTCGCCTTCGAGGCCGACGAGCTGCACCGCATCGTGGACCTCATGCGCCACCTGCGCGCCTCCGAGGCGCGGATGCACGTCCGCGAGGAGGTCCCGTTCTACACCGGCCGGCGCAAGGACGTCGCCGACCTGGTGGCGGGCCTGGCCTGACGGCCGTACGAAAACCCGGTGGCGGCCCGGCTCCCGGCCGGGCGCGCCATCCTCCGACCCGGAAGATCAGACGGCCGGCGGAAACCATCCGCCCGCCGTTCCAGCGACACCGGGTCCGGCTCCTGGTGCGGCGCGCGTCACGCGCGCCGCACCGGCGTCATTTCCGGGGCCTTTTCCGCCCCTTCCCCGCCCCTTCTCCGTGCGGTACGGGCGGTCAGCCGCTGGAGCTGGAACACGAGCTCGAACTGGAGCTTGAGCACGAGCTGGAGCTCGAACTCGAACACGAGCTGGAGCCGGAGCTCCCGCCACAACTGCCGGCGCCCCCTCCCGAGCAGGATCCGGAGGAGCAGGAGCCCGACGAGCAGGAACCCCCGCCGCCCCCGCCCCCTCCACCGCACGATCCCGAGTCCGCGCACCACACGGCGACCACGCCGAGCGCGTCCGCGCCCGAGGAGGACGAGGAGGAGTGGGGGTGCGGGGACGGCCCCGAGCGCCCGCCGCGTCCGGGCCTCCGCGGCCCGTCGACGCGGGCGGCGGCGAGGAGCTGCTCCCGGAGCACCGGGTCCGGCAGCGCCCGCAGCCCGTGGAGGGCCACGAGGCGGCCCGCGTCCGCGAGGTGCCCCCGCTCGCGCCCGTACGCGGCGAGCGCCCGCCGGCCCGCCGGGGTGACCCGCCCGGCGGAGGCCGTTCCGCAGACCACGGCCGTGGCGCCCATGGCGAACAGCGCCGGGACCACCTTGAAGGTGAACGGCACCGAGAACCCGTCGTCCGTGGCGAAGTCGGCGATCGTGAGGAAGAACGAGACCGGGAGCAGGACGAACGCCGCGACGCCGACCACGACGCACCACCGGTTCGTGACGCGCCGCGTCGCCGGGTCCACGAGGAGCCCGCGCTCCGCGAGCCCGTCGCCGATCTCCTGCACCGCCGGGTGCCGCATCACGGCGAGCCGCAGGTGGTGCAGGGCCCCGTGCGGGGCGGCGGCGTGCTCCTGGAACACCGCGCGCTCCACCAGGTCGCGCGCGGTCGGGCGGACGACGGCCACGATGCCGGGCCCGCCGACCGCGATCCGGCCGTCCGCATGGAGGGCGGCGAGGGCGCTGTCGGCGACCCTGGCCGGACCGCCGTCGAGGAAGGCGGCCTCGTACCGGTCGTGCACCGGCCCGCCGGAGCCGCCGCGCGACCGGACGACCCGGGTGACGAGCAGGGCGACGGCGACGGCGGCCACGAGGTAGTACAGGGCGGTCAGGAGGCCCATGGTCATCTCCGTACGAGTGCGTGGCGGGCGGCCCGGACGAGCCGCGCGGCGGGGCCCGGCGGGCGGCTGCCGGAACGGTCCTGCCACCACCGGGTGAGCAGGCGGTGCGCGGCCGGGTCCTCCGGGCGCCCGGCGAGCAGCAGGTGCTCGGCGAAGTCGAGCGCGTCCCGGCGGTAGCCGCCGTTCATGGGACGGGACCGGGCGTACGCGAGGAACGCGGGCCGGAACTCCCGGCCCAGGATCCCGGGCAGCTCCGGCGCGACCTTCGCGACCACCCCGGCCCGCTTGGCCGCGAGCGCCCGGCTCTGCACCCCGATCCGCCGGCTGTCGAACCCCTCGGGCACGGGCGTCCCGGCGACGAGGGCCGAGAGCAGCGAGGCCTGCGCGAGCCCGAGCCGCTGCCGCGCGCCCCCGTCCCGTACGGGCGCGGGCGCGACGGCCTCCGGTGCCGCCGGGGGCGCGTCCGGGACGACCCCGGGCATCGGCCCGCCGGAGACGCGGGCACCGGCGCCGATGAGCAGCGGCCGACCGGCCGGCCTCTCCGCCGCCGCGCCCCGGCGGACGGACGCCCCGGCCGGTGCCCCGGCCACCGTCGCCCCCGCCACCGTCGCCCGGATCACGGTCAGTTCCTCCGCCAGCTCCGCCGCCGCCGGGAAGTCGTCGTCCCGCTCCAGGAGCACCCCGGGCGGGGAGACCCGGGAGGCGAGGTCGGCGAGGACGTCGAGGACCGGGCGGGGCACCGGGTGGGCGTGCGTGTCGTGCCAGACGCCGTCCCGCTCGACGCCGCCCGCCACGTGCACGTACGCGATGGCCTCGACGGGCAATTCGGACAGGGCCCGCGCCGGGTCCTCGCCGCGGTTGACGCGGTTGGTGTGCAGGTTGGCCACGTCGATGAGGAGCCGCACCCCCGTGCGCTCCACCAGCTCCGCGAGGAACCGTCCCTCCGTCATCTCCTCGCCCGGCCAGGAGATCAGGGCGGCGATGTTCTCCAGGGCGAGCGGCACGGGCAGCGCGTCCTGGGCGATGCGCACGTTCTCGCAGAGCACGTCGAGGGCGTCCCGGGTGCGGGGCACGGGCAGCAGGTGGCCCGCTTCGAGCGCCGGGCTCGCCGTGAGCGCCCCTCCGGCCCGTACGAACGCGATGTGCTCCGTGATCAGCGGCGCCCCCAGCGCCACCGCCTTCTCGCCGAGCGCCGCGAGCCGGCCGGGGTCCGGCCGGTCCGCGCCGCCGAGCCCGAGCGAGACGCCGTGCGGCACGACCGTGACGCCGCGCCGCCGCAGCCGGGTCAGGGAGTCGGGCAGATGGTCCGCGCAGATGTTCTCCGCGACGACCTCCACCCAGTCGACCCCGGCCAGTCCCTCCACCGCCTCCGCGATCTCGGGACGCCAGCCGATGCCGATGCCGAGTTCCGTCATGGTCCCCCTCCTTCGGTCCTCAGTTCCCCTGTGATGGCCCACGCGGGAACGTTCGAACCCCGGGAGGGGGACGTTCAGAGCTTCATTTGAGGTTTCGGGGTTCCGGGACGAGGCTTTGGGGGAACGCCGACACCACCGTGGCCGAGCCCGGGGCGATCTCCGTGAAGCCCGCGTCGCGGACGACCGGGAGGCCGCTCGTCGTGAGGGCGGGCCAGTCCGCGGCCGGGGCGGTGCGCACGGCGAGCGGGAAGCCCGCCTCCCGCCAGGCCTTGCGCCCGGCCTCCGGCATCGCCCACCAGAGGAGCTGGGCGCCGTGGCCCGCCTGGGCCATCGACTTGCCGGCCGACATGTCCAGGTCCGGGTTGAACCACAGCACCGCCGCCCCCTCCGGCACGGGGCCGGGGGCGGCCGGGTCGTCGAGGTCGGTGCCGGAGACCTGGAGGCGGGCCAGGTCCTTGGGCCAGCCGTCGAGCGGGACCGGCGGGAAGACCCGCACCTCCGCCTCCGCGCCGGTGACCGTGATCCCGGGGAGCGCGCACGCCCGCCGCCACTCGGCGCCGCGCGCCCGGCGCACCACCTTGCGGATCCGGGCGTCCTGCCAGTCGGCCATGGCCCGCGCCCATTCGCCCTCGCCGGTGGAACGCCCGTCGGTCAGGATCTCCAGGACGGCCCGCGCCGCGGTCTCCAGGGCGTCGGTACGGGCCGGGGGCGCGTCGCGCTCGATCCGTACCACCAGGGGGAGGACGAACTGGGGCTTCTCGTCGCGGAGATCGGTCTCATCGCTGCTCACCGGGCAAGTCTGCCATCGCCGCCACGAGCGCCGTCACCGGTGCCGTGACGGGCCGTTCTTGTGGGAATCGCCGCTTCCGCGCCAGGATGCCGCCCATGACGGGTGATCTCTCCGCCGGTGGGCGGCCGAGGCTGGAGAAGGCCGGGCGCCGGCACGGCCCGCGGGGGCCGTGGGTGCTGCGCGGGGTCGACCTCGGCCTGCCTCCCGCCGCCCTGGTCCGGGTCACCGGCACCAACGGCACCGGCAAGTCCACCCTGCTCCGGCTGCTCGCCGGCATCGACGCGCCCACCGAGGGGCGCGTCACCGGACGGCCCGCCCGCACCGCGTACGTCCCCGAGCGCTTCCCCGTCGCGCTGCCGTTCACGGCCCTCGACTACCTGGTCCGCCTCGGCCGCGTCCAGGGCCTCGGCCGGACGGCCGCCCGAGCCCGGGCGGGGGAGTGGCTGGAGCGCTTCGGGGCCGGCGGGCACGCCCGTACCGGACTCGCGGAGCTCTCCAAGGGCACGAGCCAGAAGGTCGCCGTCGCGCAGGCGTTCCTCGCCGACCCGGCCCTCCTCGTCCTCGACGAGGCCTGGACCGGGCTCGACGCCGGAGCCCGCGCCGCACTCGACGCCGCCGTCCGCGAACGCGTCGCGGCGGGCGCGACGGTCGTCTTCGTCGACCACGACCCGCGCAGGCTGCGGGGCGAGGCGGACGCGGTGTACGAGGTGGGGGCGGGACGGGTGCGGCCGGGCCGGGAGCCCGCGGGAGAGCCGCCCGGCGCCCCCGGCGCCTTCGGGACCTCCGGAACCCCCGGCGCCCTCGTGCGGATCACCGTCTCCGGCGGGCGCGCGCTCCCCGAACGGCCGCCGGGCGGACCGTCCGTCGCGCCCGGCCCCGACGGCACCACCGTCCTCACCGTGGGCGAGGCCCACTCCGACGCCCTGCTCGGAGCGCTCCTCGCGGCCTCCTGGCACGTCCACCGGCTCCACACCGGGAGCACCGAACCCTCCGAAGGGGGCGTACGGGCATGACGGCGCTGCTGCGCTACCAGTCGGGTCTCCTCCTCCGCTCGCAGCGGTGGCTGGCGCCGCTCCTCCTGTACGCGGTCTTCGTCGGCGTCGGCGTGCAGGCGGCCGAACCGGTGCTCGACGCGCTCGGGTTCACCGCCGCCGCCCTGCTGCCGGTGACGGCCTGGACGGTGCGGATCTGCCTCACCCAGGAGCCGCCCGCCGCGCGGAACGTGGTCGCGGCCGCCGCGGGACGGGACCGCGCGCACCTCGCGGCGCTCCTCGCCGGAACCGCCTGGCCGGTCCTGCCCGGCACGGCCGCCGTCCTGTTCGTGACGGCCGTGAGCGACCGGCGCGGAATCGCCGCTCCCGTCGCGGCCGTCACCGGGCTCCTCGCGGCGCTCGCCTGCGTGCTCACGGGCGCCGCCGTGGGCGCGCTGGCCTCCCGCCCCTTCCTCAAGGCCCCCGGCTGGTCCCTCGCGGCCCTCGTCCTCGGCTCCCTCCTCGCCTTCGTGACCACCGGGTCCCCGGCGAAGCACGCCATGACGGTCCTGACCGCCGGCGCCCGCACGGGGACCGCCGTCCCGCCCTGGGCCGCCTTCGCGGGCGCCCTGCTCCTCGCGGCGGGGGCGGCGTTCCTCGCCTGCCGCGCCACGGCACGCCTGGAGTGAGCACGTCCGGAGCGCGTACGGCCGGATCGCGTACGTCCGGGGCGGGCGCGCCGGGAGTACGCTCGGGCACATGACCGAGACCACGCCCGCGTCCGCATCCGTGTCCGCGTCGTACTGCGCCCCCGAGCCCGCCCCGAGGCCCGAACCGGCGGCCGAGGGCCCGTTCGCCGCCTGCGTGCTGTGCCAGGAGCCGACCGAGTACCCGGCGTCGGCCAAGGGCATCACGCTCTGCCCGGTGTGCGAGTGGCAGGAGGCCCAGCGCATGTCCTGCTCCGGCTGAGGCCCCTTCCGGGGCGCCTCAGCCGCGCATGAGGTCGGACACCTTCACGAAGCGGTAGCCGCGGGCCCGCAGCTCCGGGACGATCCGGCGGATCGCCCGCTCGGTGACGGGCGCGGCGCTGCGCGTGCAGTGCATGACCACGAGCGAACCGGGCTTCACCCCGTCGAGCACCTGCTCGGCGACCGCGTCCGCGTCCTTCGCGAAGGCGTCCCCGCTGACCACGTCCCACTGGACCGCCGTCACCCCGGCGGGGCCGAGGGCGCGCAGGGCCGTGTCGTCGTAGCAGCCGCCGGGGAAGCGGAAGTACGGGACGACGTTGACGGCCCCGGCGTCCCGGAAGGCGTCGAAGGCGCGCCGCACGTCCGCCGCCATGTCGGGCCCGGGGACGGTGGGCAGGCCGTAGCAGGGGGACGCGAAGGCGTAGTGGCTGTACGAGTGGTTGGCGATCTCGAAGCGCGGGTCGCCGCCGATGGACCTGGCCTGGTCCGGGTACTCCTCCGCCCAGCGGCCCGTCATGAAGACGGTCGCGTCCACCTCCAGGCGGCGCAGGGTCGCGATGAGCTCCGGGTTGTCGAAGCGCTCGCCGCGCGCGGCCCTGGGTCCCTGGTCGGCCGTCATGTCGGCGTCGAAGGTGAGCGCCACGACCTTCTCGGCGCCCTTCGGGGAGCTCGCGACCCGGCGCGTGTAGACGGGGGTGAGCCCGTTCGGGCCGGGCGCCATGGTGGGCACGGCGGCGGGCTCGGCACCCGGCTGGGGAAGAGCGGCGGTGCCCGTGCCCGTGCTCGCGGAGGGCGAGGGGGTGCCGGCCGACGCCTTCGCGCTCGGGGCCTTCGGGGCGGCGCCCCCGCCGCAGCCGACGAGGGCGGCGCCCAGCAGACCGAGGGCCGCCACTTTTCGTACAGGAATATTCACGATCGGAAGTTATCCGATCAAAGTTATTAATGCTCGCGACCCGGCAGGAGGGGCGCCCGAGTCCACGCGCCGGGCCGACGCGTGGCCCGGCACACGGCCCGGCGGGCGGCCCGCTCAGGAAGCCAGGAGCAGCTTCCGGCTCTCCTCCACGTCGAAGTCCCCCGGCGGGTACTTCGGGTCCAGCGCCTCCAGGTGTTCGAGGAGGAGCTTGCTGATCGCCCAGTTCCGGTACCACTTGCGGTCCGCCGGGACCACGTACCACGGCGCCGAGTCCGTCCCGCAGCGCTCCAGGGCCAGTTCGTAGGCCTTCTGGTAGGCCGGCCACAGGGCCCGTTCCTCGATGTCGCCCGTGGTGAACTTCCAGTGCTTGTCGGGGTCGTCGAGGCGCTGGAGGAGCCGGGTGCGCTGCTCCTCGTACGAGAGGTGGAGGAAGACCTTGACCACCGTCACGCCGTCGTCCGCGAGGGACTTCTCGAAGTGGTTGATCTGACGGTAGCGGCGCTTGATCTCGGAGCGGGAGACCAGCTCGTGGACGCGCGGGACGAGGACGTCCTCGTAGTGCGAGCGGTCGAAGATGCCGATCTCGCCCGGCAGGGGCAGCGCCTTCTCGATCCGCCAGAGGAAGGGGTGCTCCTTCTCCTCGGCCGTCGGGGCCTTGAAGGCGCGCACCCGGCAGCCCGACGGGCTGAGGAAGCCGATCACGTGCTTGACCGTGCCGCCCTTGCCGCTGGTGTCCATGCCCTGGAGGACCAGGAGCAGCCGCCGGCGGTCCCCGGCGGTGCTCGACGCGTACAGGCGCTCCTGGAGCTCGGCGAGGCGCGGCCCGAGGGCGGCGGTGGCGGCCGTGCCGGCCGCCTTGTCGGGGGGACCGGCGGGGATGCCCCGGGCGTCGTACGAGGCGAGGTCGACCGGCTCGCCCCCGGGGACGCGCAGGACGTCCCGCAGGACCGGCTCCCGCTCCTCGCGCCGCTTCTTGCCCTCGTGCTTCTTCGGCATCTCGCGCTCCTTCCGCAGTCCCGCCCTCCTGCCCCCGATCCTCCACCGCAACCGGGCCGCCCGCGACCTCCGGGGACGGGTCAGCGGCGCCAGGGGCCCGTCACCGCGAACGTCGTCCCCGGCGCGTAGCAGTTGACGTACATCGTGCTCCGGTCCGGCGAGAAGGTGACCCCGGCGAACTCGCCCCACTCGGGCTCCTCGGGGGTGCCAATGTTCTGCCGCCCGCGTGCGACCGGGTAGACCTCGCCCCGCTCGCTCACCCCGAAGACGTGCTGCGCGCCCCCGCCGTCCTCGCTGACCATCAGGCCCCCGGTCGGCGCCAGGCAGATGTTGTCCGGCGACTCGCCGGGCAGCCGCACGTCCGTGCTCGGGCCGAAGAGCACGACGAGGGTGAGCCGGCGTCGGTGCGGCTCGTACTTCCACACCTGGCCGAAGTGGGTGGCCGCCGAGCCGTCCCCGGCCCGCGCGAACGACGACACGAAGTAGACGGCCCGCCCGCCCCAGTAACAGCCCTCCAGCTTCTGCGCGTGCGTGATGCCCCTGGGCCCGAAGTCCTGGAACCTGATGGGCGTTCCGGCCGCGAGGGGATCCGGTACGGGGACCCATTCGACGCCCTCGAAGCGGGCGCCGGTCTCCTGGACCGCGGAGAGGTCGGGGACGCCCGGCACCCGCATCGCCTCCAGGGCGCCGCCCGCGCGCAGCGAGCCCGTGCCGCCGAGCGGCTTGCGGGGGAGGAAGCGGTAGAAGAGCCCGAAGGGGCGGTCGAAGGCGTCCTCCGTCTCGTACACGATGCCGCTGTGCGGGTCGACGGCGATCGCCTCGTGCTGGAAGCGGCCCATGGCGGTGAGCGGGACGGCCCCGGTGCGGCGCGGATCGGCGCCGTCGACCTCGAAGATGAAGCCGTGGTCCTTGGCGTAGCCGTTCGTGCCGGCCTTGTCCTCGGTCTCCTCGCAGGTCAGCCAGGTGTTCCAGGGCGTGGGCCCGCCCGCGCAGTTGACGGCCGTGCCCGCGACGGCGACCCGCTCGCCGAGGACATTGTTCCGGCCGTCGAGTTCGAGGACCGTGCAGCCGCCCTTGGCCGCCGGGTCGTACGTGAGGCCGGGGACGGCCGGGACGCCGATCTTCCCGGTGACCTTGTTCTCGTGGTTGCGGACCAGGTGCACCCGGCCCCGGTGGCCGGGGAAGGCGCCCATGCCGTCGTGGTTGCTCGGGACGGGCCCCTCGCCGGAGCGGAGCGGGTCGCCCTGCCGGGAGAGGACCTTGTACCGGAAGCCGGCCGGCAGGTCGAGGAGGCCGTCGGGGTCGGGCACGAGGGGGCCGTAGCCGCCCCGGGGCGGACGGTCGCCGGGCGCGGCCGAGGCGCTTGCGGCGAAGAGTTCGGAGAGGGCGCCGGTGAAGGCGATCCCGGCGACGGACGCGCCGGTGCGGGACAGGATCTGACGTCGTGTTGCGGACATGGGCAACGGGCCTCCCCTGTGGGGGTACCCCCATGCCGAAGGCCATGGGGGAGGACAGGATGTGACGCTCCGTCGTGTCACGTGTTGCCTGTGTGACGTGCGACCCGCACGTGTGTATCACGCACTCCGGTGGCGCGTGAACCATGCGGGCCGCAACTGCCGCGTGTGGCGCGGTTCCTGACCGGAAGTCAGGCGCGAAATCAGCCCAGTTCGGCGGTGAGGGTGATGTTCGTGCCCGACAGCGCCTGGCTGACCGGGCAGTTCTTCTTCGCGTCCTCGGCCGCCGCCCGGAAACTGTCCTCGTCCAGGCCGGGGACGTCACCGCGCACGGTCAGGTGGATGCCGGTGATGCCCTCGCCCGGCTGGAAGGTGACGTCGGCCTTGGTCTCCAGACGGGCGGGCGGGGTGCCCGCGCCGGCCAGTCCGTGGGAGAGGGCCATCGAGAAGCAGGAGGAGTGCGCGGCCGCGATCAGCTCCTCGGGGCTGGTCTTGCCGTTCGGCTGCTCCGACCGGGCGGGCCAGGAGACGTCGAACTGTCCGACGCCGGAGGAGTCGAGGGAGACGACGCCGGAGCCCTGGATGAGGTTGCCCTCCCAGACGGTGTGGGCGTGACGCACGGTGGCCATGGTGGATCCCTTTCGATCGATCGGGTACGGCCCCCAAGCTACTGCGCGACGAGCCCCTTCGCGTCGCGGGCGAGCGCGGTGAGCCGCGAGATCGCCCGGAAGTACTTCTTGCGGTACCCGCCGTTCAGCATCTCCTCGCTGAACAGGCGGTCGAAGGGCAGGCCGGAGGCGAGCACCGGTATCTCGCGGTCGTACAGCCGGTCGGCCAGGACGACGAGCCGCAGCGCGGTCGACTGGTCGGGCACGGGCCGCACGTCGGTGAGGCAGACGGCGGTGAGGTCGTCGGTCAGGGCGCCGTACCGGCTCGGGTGCACCCTGGCCAGGTGTTCGAGCAGGTTCGGGAAGTCGTCCAGGGAGGCGCCCGGCGTGGCGTACGCGGTCTCCGTGACGGTCTGGTCGGAGTGCGGCGCGGGGGCCTCGGGCAGGCCGCGGTGGCGGTAGTCCTCGCCGTCGATCCGCAGCGGCCGGAAGTGGGCGGAGAGGCCCTGGATCTCGCGGAGGAAGTCGGCGGCGGCGAAGCGGCCCTCGCCGAGCTTGCCGGGGAGCGTGTTGGAGGTGGCGGCGAGCGCCACGCCCGCCTCGACCAGCTTGCCGAGGAGGCTGGAGACGAGGACGGTGTCGCCCGGGTCGTCGAGCTCGAACTCGTCGATGCAGAGGAGCCGGTGCCCGCTCAGCGTCTTCACGGTCTGCTGGAAGCCGAGCGCGCCGACCAGGTTGGTCAGCTCCACGAAGGTGCCGAAGGCCTTCAGGGCGGGGTCGGCGGGGGTCGCGTGCCAGAGCGAGGCGAGCAGGTGGGTCTTGCCGACGCCGTACCCGCCGTCCAGGTAGACCCCGCGCGGCCCGGTGGGGGCGGCGGGCTTCTTCGCGAACCAGCGGCGCTTCCCGGCGCCGGAGGCGTGCGCCCCGCCCAGGCCCTCGGCGAAGGCGCTCAGGACCTCGACGGCCTGCGTCTGGCTGGGCTGGTTCGGGTCCGGGATGTACGTGTCGAAGCGCACGGAGTCGAAGCGCGGCGGCGGCACCATCTCCGCCACGAGGCGCTCGGCGGGGACGTGGGGCTCTCGGGAGCAGAGCGAGAGCGGGGCCGCTGCGGAGGAGACGGCTTCGGTGAGGGCACGGGTCGACACAGTTCCCCACTGTAAGCGCCATGTCAGACTGCCTGGATGCGACGCCTGTTTCCTGTGACGGACATGACAGCCGGGCCGGCCGCGCCGACCGCGCCGACCGCACCCGCCGGACCGGCCCACGAGGCCGGGGCGGGGGACGGGGGCTGGTCCCTCGACGCGCTCGCCGACGCCTACGCCTACCCGGAGGGCGACGGCCCCTGGCTGCGGGCCAACATGGTCTCCTCGCTCGACGGCGCCGGCCAGCACGAGGGGCGCTCCCAGCCGCTCTCCTCCGACACCGACATGAGGATCTTCGGGACCCTGCGCGGGCTCGCCGACGTGATCGTGGTGGGCGCGGAGACCGTACGCCTGGAGGGGTACCGCCCCGCCCGGGCGCGGGAGGCCTTCGCGGAGCGCCGGGCCGCCGCCGGGCAGGGCCCGGCCCCCGTGATCGCCGTGGTCACCGGCTCCCTCGACCTGGACTTCTCGCTTCCGCTCTTCACCGCGCCGCTGGTGCCGACCCTGGTCCTGACCGGGAGCGGGGCGCCGGCCGAGCGGGTCAGGGCGGCCCGGGAGGCGGGGGCGGAGGTGCTGTTCGCGGGCGACGGGGCCCGGGTGGACCCCGCCCGCGCCCTGGCGGCGCTGACGGAGCGCGGCCTGCGGCGCCAGCTCACCGAGGGCGGGCCGAGGCTGCTCGGCCAGTTCGTGGCGGCGGGGGTCCTGGACGAGCTGTGCCTGACGATCTCGCCGACCATGACGGCGGGGGACGCCCAGCGGATCGCCGGAGGCCCCCCGGTGGCCGTCCCGACACGCTTCCAGGTGGCTTCCGTCCTGGAGCGGGACGGCTTCCTCTTCACCCGCTACCTTCGGTCCTGAGAAAAGCGGAATTCGCCGTTCCGCTTACCGTCGGCTGGGCACACTTACTGTCGCAGACCCCGTGCGAACACGGGGAAGGATGGTTTCCGCAGAAGGGCTCCCGAGGTGTTCACAAGCGTTCTGATGATCGAGAAGCCGCTGACGTCCGTGGACGTGGAATTCGTCACCACGCTGCACGGCGACGAGGGCGTGTCCTTCATCGTTCTGATGCAGCCGCGCGGTGACCAGGCCGATGTACTGCTGCGTGCCATCGACGACGTCGCCATGGGCGAACTGAAGGAAGCGGCCCGCGAGGGCGAGGAGCCGGAGGGCAGGGAGGCCCGGCCCCCCGCCGAACAGGCCCTGGAGCACTCGCTCCAGGCCCTGAGGGACGCCGGCTGCGAGGCGGTCGGCCAGGTCGTCGAGGACCACCCGCTCGACCGGATGAGGGCGGTCGTCGACGAGGCGGGGGCGGACGAGGTGATCGTCCTCACCGCGCCGCACTACGTGGAGGAGTTCTTCCACCGGGACTGGGCCTCCCGGGCCCGCCACAAGGTGGGCGTCCCGGTGCTCAAGCTCTTCGCGCACAGCGAGTGACCGGGCGGTGACGGCCCGGCCCGCGCTCCGTGCAGGGGGCGCGGGCCCGGCTGTGCCCTGCCGGGCGGGCGGGAGGGAAACCACTAGGCTGGAGCCACCAGCTGCGATCGCAGATGCGATCGCACCGCACACTCACGAGACGTACCCGGGGAGAGATCCACATGGCACCCGCCATTCCCGCCGCCATGGAACGGCCGCACTTCATCGGCATCGGCGGTGCCGGGATGTCGGGCATCGCCAAGATCCTGGCCCAGCGCGGCGCCAAGGTCGCCGGCAGCGACGCCAAGGAGTCCGCGACCGCCGAGGCCCTGCGCGCCCTCGGGGTCACCGTGCACATCGGCCACGCCACCGAGCACCTGGCCGACGACGCCTCCGCCGTCGTCGTCTCCAGCGCCATCCGCGCCGACAACCCCGAGCTGGCCCGCGCCGCCGAGCTCGGCATCCCGGTCGTGCACCGCTCCGACGCGCTCGCCTCCCTCATGGACGGCCTGCGCGCGATCGCGGTCGCCGGTACGCACGGCAAGACGACGACCACCTCCATGCTGGCCGTCGCCCTCACCCACCTCGGCCTCGACCCCTCGTACGCCATCGGCGGCGACCTGGCGGGCCCCGGCACCAACGCGCTGCACGGCGACGGCGAGGTCTTCGTCGCCGAGGCCGACGAGAGCGACCGCAGCTTCCAGAAGTACGACCCCGAGGTCGCGATCGTCCTCAACGTCGAGCTGGACCACCACGCGAACTACGCCTCCCTGGACGAGATCTACGAGTCCTTCGAGGCCTTCACCGCCAAGATCCGCCCCGGCGGCACCCTGGTCGTCGGCGAGCACGCGGGCGCCCGCGAGCTGGCCCGCCGGGTCGCGGACCGCGAGGGCCTGGAGATCGTCACGGTCGGCGAGTCCGAGGACTCCGACGCGCGCATCCTGAAGATCGTCCCGAACGGCATGAAGAGCGAGGTGACCGTCGCTCTCGACGGCGCCGAGCACACCTTCACCGTCTCGGTCCCGGGCCGTCACTACGCCCACAACGCCGCCGCCGCGCTCGCCGCCGGCGCCCGCGTCGGCATCGACCCGGCGGAGCTCGCCCAGGCCCTCACCGCCTACACGGGCGTCGGCCGCCGCCTCCAGCTCAAGGGCGAGGCGAGGGGCGTGCAGGTCATCGACTCGTACGCGCACCACCCCACCGAGATGACCGCCGACCTGGAGGCCATGCGGGGCGCCGCCGGCGACTCCCGGCTCCTCGTGGTCTTCCAGCCGCACCTGTTCTCCCGGACCCAGGAGCTGGGCGAGGAGATGGGCGACGCGCTGGCCCTCGCGGACGCCTCCGTCGTCCTCGACATCTACCCGGCCCGCGAGGACCCGATCCCGGGGGTCACCAGCGAGCTGATCGTCGAGGCCGCGCGGAAGGCCGGCGCCGACGTGACGCCCGTCCACAACAAGGGTGCCGTGCCCGAGATCGTCGAGGGAATGGCCGGACCCGGCGATCTCGTTCTCACCATGGGGGCGGGCGACGTCACGGACCTCGGCCCGCGCATCCTGGACCACCTGTCGAAGTAGTGCGGAGCAGAGGGAGCGAGCCCATGGCGTACGACGTCGAGAAGCCGGACGAGCAGTGGCGTGCGGAGCTGAGCCCGGCGGAGTACCAGGTGCTGCGCCAGGCGGGCACCGAGCCCGCCTTCCGCGGTGAGTACACCGACACCACCACCAAGGGCGTCTACTCCTGCCGGGCGTGCGGCGCGGAGCTGTTCACCTCGAACGAGAAGTTCTCGTCGCACTGCGGCTGGCCGTCCTTCTACGACCCGAAGGACTCCGACGCGGTCGAGCTGATCGAGGACCGCTCCCACGGCATGGTCCGCACCGAGGTCCGCTGCTCCCGCTGCGGCTCCCACCTGGGCCACGTCTTCGAGGGCGAGGGCTACCCGACCCCGACGGACCAGCGGTACTGCATCAACTCGATCTCGCTGCGGCTGGAGCCGGCGGAGGGCTGAGCCCGGCACCGGCGGAGGGGCCCGCCGCGAGGCCGGACAAGAGAAGCGGCGGCAAGGACAGGATTCGAACCTGCGTCCACCCGGAGATCGAGCCGGGCGCTCCTCCACAGAGCTTCCTCGCCGCCGCCCCGATCATCCGTCCGGACGGACGATCGGGGCAAACGATTAACGCCACCGCGACCGGCCCGGCCACCGCTGCCGGTCCGATCGTCGCGACCACCCCCGGTCGGCCCGTCACAGCCATTCGGCCGCCGCGGCCCGCTGGCCCTTGCCCGAGAAGACCCCGGCCGACCGCAGGGCGCTCGCCATCAGCGGGTCGGCGACGGCCACGCCGTGGACGAGTTCCGGTGTACGGCGGAACGGGGCGGGCTCCGCCACCGGCCGGGGCGCCGTCCAGCCGCCCGCCACCGGATCCACGCCGTACCGCGCGCAGACCGTCTCGACCAGCGAGCGCGGGCACTCCTCCTCGCCCCGGAGGACCTGCCAGGGCCGCGGCAGATCCGCCCACACGTACGTGTCGGGGTGCAGGCCCCCGCCGCTCCTGCGGTGCCAGTACGCCACGTCCGCCGCCATCAGCCGCGGCACCTTCCCCGGGCACACCCGCTCCAGGACCTCCTCCTGCCCCAGCTCCGTCATCAGGGCGAACCAGTGGGCCCGCGCGGTGCTCCAGGCCTGGGCCGCCTGGTTCCACGTCGAGGAGTCGTGCCCCGGGCGCACGACCATGCTCGCGGGCTCGATGGAGGACGAGCGGTTCCACGCGTCTTCGAGGAGTTCGGCCACCTCGCGCAGGAAACGGTTCCAGCGGACCAGGAGCCGGACGAGCTCGTCGTCCGACAGGTGCCCGAGGACCTCGGGGACGGGGTGCACGTGCGCCACCGCGTACCAGTTCGTCCGCTCCTCCGCCGCCCGCAGCCGCTGGAACAGCGCGTCCGCCACCTCGTCGTACGGCCTGCGCTGCCGGCCGTTCGTGAAGACGCTGCGCATGTACCCGCGGGCCGTGAGGTAGGCGACGAAGGCGGCCGTGTCCGGATCGCCCGCGAACTCCTCGTACGACAGGGTGTGCGCGAGCGCGCCCTTGCCGGTGACGACGACCTCGCGACGGCGCTGCTCGTGGAGGAGCCGGGCCAGCTTGGCCTCCATCCGCCGCAGCAGCCGGAAGCGCTTGTTGTACTGCCGCTTGGACAGCTCGCCGATTCCGGCCTCGGCGCGCTCCGCCCGGTTCAGCCGGTCCATGCCGAAGTCGTTCTCCCCGTACTCCCGGCATATCTCCTCGCCGGCCCGCCGGATCACGGCCTCGATCCGGGCGGGATCGTCGCCGGCGTCCCCGGGGAGCGGGGGCAGCGAGGGGAAGAGGGCCGCGGCGCGGCCGAGTTGGCGCCGGGCGCCGACGGGACGGGCGAAGTCCTCCAGCATGGAGGTGTATCCGTGCCACACCCTGCTCAGCGCGTGCGCGGCGGCCTTCTCCAGAGCGTCCGCGGTCGCGGGATCGGGCGTGACCCGCCGGGCGGTGAACAGTTCCTGGACCAGATGGGCGATGTCCTCGGGGCGCTTGCGGAGCCGGAGCGAGGCGTGCAGATGACGCAACTGCTCCTCGGCGGGGTGCGACGGCATGCGGCTCACCCTGTCAGCAGCGCCGCGGCGGCTCCACCGAATAAGGGGGACCACGCTTCCGCCGCCGGGGCCTACCCGGCGTCGACGGGGACCTTCTCCGCGCCGATCCGCCGCATCCGCTCGGTGCCCCACCGGCCGAGGGAGGCCAGGGCGGCGTTGAGCGAGACGCCGTGCTCCGTCAGGGAGTACTCCACCTTCGGCGGCACCTCGGGGTACACCTCGCGGTGCACGAGTCCGTCCTCCTCCATCTCCCGCAGGTGCTGGACCAGCATCTTCTCGCTGACGCCCGGCAGGCCGCGCCGGAGCTCGGTGAAGCGGCGGACCCCGTGGTGGTCCAGCTCCCAGAGGATCAGCGACTTCCACTTGCCGGTGACCACGTCCATCGCCGCGTCGATCCCGCAGGAGTAGGGACCGCGCCGTGCCGATGCCGCCATCAGCCCTCCCTCGCGCCGTACTTACCTCGGGGTAAGTACCCCACTAATTAGTCCGTACTGGTCAACCCTACCGGCGGCGCAGAGGATCGAAGGCGAACGAGGAACACGAGAGGGAGCACCGAAGATGACCACCGACGGCAACGGCAACGGCAACGGCAACGGCAATGGCAATGGCAATGGCAGCGGCAGCGTCCGGGTGAGCGTGCTCGGCCTGGGAGCGATGGGCGGTGCGCTCGCGACCGCCCTGGTGAAGGCCGGACACACGACGACGGTCTGGAACCGGTCACCGGGGAAGGCCGACGGCCTCGTCGCCCTCGGCGCGCGGGCCGCCGACACGGCCGGCGACGCGGTCCGGGCCGCAGAGCTGGTGGTCGTCTGCCTCCTCGACCACGCGTCGGTCCACGAGGTGCTCGATCCGCTCTCCGGCGACCTGGCCGGGCGGGCCCTGGTCAACGTGACCACGACGTCCCCCGAGCAGTCGCGCGAGCTGGCCGCCTGGGCCGACCGGGCCGGAATCGCCTACCTGGACGGCGGGATCATGGCCGTGCCGCAGATGATCGGCGGGCCCGGCTCCTCGGTCCTCTACAGCGGATCGGCCGAGGTCTTCCAGCGGTACGAGGCGCTGCTCGACCTGTGGGGGACCGGCGACCACTTCGGTGAGGACGCCGGCCTCGCCTCCCTGTACGACCTCGCCCTGCTCGCGGGCATGTACGTCATGTTCGCCGGGTTCATGCAGGGCGCCGCCATGGTCGCGCCGGCCGGGGTGTCGGCGCGCGAGTTCGCCTCCAGGGCCGCGCCCTGGCTGACCGCGATGACCGGCACCTTCCAGGAGTACGCCGAGGTGATCGACGGCGGGGACTACACCGTGGAGGGACAGCAGAGCCTGGAGTTCTCCGACCTCGGCGACATCCTGGCGGCCGGCTCCGCCCAGGGCGTCGGCACCGATGCGGTCGCCATGGTCCAGGGACTGATCCGGCGTCAGATCGACGCGGGCCACGGGGCGGAGGGTTTCGCCCGCGTCTACGAGAGCCTCAGGCGACCGGACTAAAGCCTCGGGCGACCGGCCTGATCCGTACGCCCCGCGCAGTGCGGGCAGCGCTCGCGGCCGTCCCACGCGGACCAGCCGAAGTCGGCCGGGGCGAGGGCGGGGCCCTCCAGCTCGTCGCGGACGGCCTCGCGGTAGGCCCAGACGGCCTCCAGGTAGGGGTGGTAGACGTCGTGGAAGGCGGGGTCCGAGATCCCGGCGCCCCCGGCGACCGCCCTCCGCAGGGCACGCAGGTGCTCGAACATGGTCTGGCCCGCCCCCGTGACCCCGGCACTGCCGTCGAGGAAGAGGCGTTCGCGCACCTCGTAGACCCGGGCGTCCGTCAGCGCCGACCGGCTCGCCTCCTCCAGGCCGTCCCCTCCGGCGCCGTCCGCCCCGGCACCGAGCTGCGCCAGCCGGCGCAGCTCGGTGTGGGCCGCGCCCGCCGCCGCGATGAACTCCGTGTAGACGTCCCGGCGGCGCTCCTGAAGACCGCGCCGGTGCTCCTGCCCGGTGCGCAGGCGGTCGGCGAGGACCGTGCCCGCCATCGCGATCAGACCACCGCCCAGCGTGGCGACCAGCGTTCCCCACTCCATGCCGTGCCCCCCGTCGGCGTTCCGGAAGGGCGCCCCCGCGCCGCCTCCCTCCTCCAGATCATGCCCGAAGGACGATGCCCGCCGCGCACCTCCTGCGGGCCCGACCGTGCTGCTACCTTGAGCCGCTCGTATTCTCCTGGGGGGCTCGTGCGAACGACATCGACCGTTGTGACGGCCGCGCTGCTGTGCGTGGTGACGGGTGCCGCCCTGGCCGGCTGTTCGGACGACGCGGCCCCGCCGGAGCCCTCCGCCGGGGAGCTGCTCGACCGCGCGAACGACACGAT
Source organism: Streptomyces sp. NPDC055632 (assembly GCF_053618675.1). Lineage (NCBI taxonomy): Bacteria > Bacillati > Actinomycetota > Actinomycetes > Kitasatosporales > Streptomycetaceae > Streptomyces > Streptomyces sp. NPDC055632. Next base: position 22,661 of record NZ_JBSHHY010000021.1, read on the forward strand.
GAACGCGCTCACCTCCGTGACCGTCGACTGGACCCACACCGGGAACGTCACCGGCGCCCGTCAGGACGGCCGCATGACGACCGACCTCAAGGACAGGTGCGCGTCCAGGGTGACCCGGACCAACAGCGGGACCTACGAAGAGATCCGGATCGGCGGCACGCTCTACGCCCGCGTCGACCGCGCCTCCCTCAAGGGTCCCGACAAGGAGGCGTCCGGCCCGAGGACGGTCAGGCCGGGGAAGCCGGATCTCTGGCTCAAGACCCCCGTCGACAACAAGAAGGCCGGGGGCGAATCGACCGCCTGCACCCGCGAGTTCGCCTCCTTCGGCACCGCCGTGAAGGGCGGACGGACCAAGGTCGGCGACACCCCCGCCGTCCCCCTGGTCGTGACCGACAAGGCGGACGAGGGCGGCACCTACACCTTCTACGTCGCCACCGAGGGCGAGCCGTACATCCTCAAGGTCGACTACGAGGGCCCCGTGTACCGGACCACCACCACGTTCAGCGCCTTCGACCGCCCGCTGGACGTGCGGCACCCGGCCGACGCCGACGTGCTGGTCGCGGGCCCGGCCGACGACTGAGGACGGACCCCGCTCAGTGGACGGACAGACCGCCGTCCACGAAGAGGGAGTGCCCCGTGACGTACGCGGAGGCCGCGCTCGCCAGGAAGACGGCCGCGCCCGCGAAGTCCCCCGCGAGCCCGTTGCGGCCGATCATCGTGCGGGCCGCCAGCGCGGCGACCTTCTCGGGGTCGGAGGAGAGCCGCTCGTTCAGCGGGGTCATCACGAAACCGGGCACGAGCGTGTTCGCCGTGACCCCGTACGGGGACCACGCCTCCGCCTGCGAACGGGCCAGCGACTCCAGACCGCCCTTCGACACCCCGTACGCCCCGCTCTGCACGAACGCGCGGTGCGCCTGCTGCGAGGTCACGTGGATGATCCGCCCGAAGCCGCGCTCGGCCATCCCGGGCCCGAACCGCTGACCCAGCAGGAAGGGGGCCTCCAGGTTCACGGTCATCGTCGTGTCCCAGACGTCCTCGCCCAGCTCGCCCAGCGGCGGGCGGAGGTTGACCCCCGCCGAGTTCACCAGGATGTCCGGCTCCCCGAACACGCCCGCCGCCTCCTCGGCCCCGGACCTGATCCCCTCCCGGGTGCTCAGGTCCGCGCTCACCCAGGCGGCCCGGCAGCCGTCGGCCGTCAGCTCGTCCACGGTCGCGACGAGCTCGGCCTCCTTGCGCGCGAGCACCACGACCTTCGCCCCGGCGCGGGCCAGCGCCCCGGCGATGGCCCGGCCGATACCGGAACTGCCTCCCGTGACGAGGGCGGTGCGCCCGTCGAGAGAGAAGAGGCCGGAGAGGTAGTCGGCCGGGTTCGTGCTCATGGTGACGTCCTTCAGCTCAGCCGGGTCAGGAACGCGGTCCAGGCGGCGGGGGAGAGCGCGAGCTGCGGACCGGTGACGTTCTTGGAGTCGCGGACGTGGACGGTGGAGGGGCAGGAGGCGACCTCGACGCAGTCGTCGCCGCTTCCGCTGCTGTAGCTGGACTTGTTCCAGGACAGAGCGACTTCGATGCAGTTGTCGCCGCTGCCGCTGCTGTAGCTGCTCTTGAACCAGGCCAGTTCTGTGGTGCTCATAGTGCTCCTCGGATCTCCCGCAGCAGGCTCACGGAGTCCTCCACGGACAGAGCCTGTGCCCGCATCCTGGCATACCGCTGTTGGAGGATGCTGACCACTTTGGGGTCCGAGATCATGTGGCCGGTCTCCTGGCCTTCGGAGTAGGCGTGCCACGCGTTCTCCGGGGTCTCCAGGAGGCACAAGGGGCCGCCGAGACCTGCGTGGTACCCACGTGACTGCGGCATGACCTGGATGTCGATGTTGCGCCGCTCGCAGAGTTCGAGAATGTGGTCGATCTGCTCGCGCATGGCTTCCGGGGCACACACCTGGCGGCGCAGCGCGTGCTCTTCGATGATGAAGCTGTAGATCGTGTGCGGACGCTCCGTCAGGATCTTCGTCCGTTCCATGCGGGCGACGAGGTGGGTCTCGATCTGGTCGTCACCCATCGCCGGGATCTGCTCCTCGAAGAGCGTCCGGGCGTACGCGGGTGTCTGGAGCAGACCGGGGACGAACCGGCTCTCGAAGGTGTACAGCGTCACCGCCAGGGCCTCCAGCTCCGCCCACTTCTCGAACCACCGCGCCAGTCCCGCCTTGCGCGTCAGGTGCTTGGCCGCCGCCCGGACGACCCCGAACGCGTCCAGCACCTCCTCCGAGCGGTCCACGAACGTCTTCGACGGCAGGCGCCGCCCCTGCTCGATCGAGGCGGCCATCGGCACCGAGTACCCCACCATCGGCGCGAACTGCTCCTGCGTGAGGCCCGCCCGTTTGCGCAGGACCTTGAGAACTTCCCCGAAGGCCTTCAGACTCTCCGACACCTCCGGTTCGCTCCCCTTGGGAGCCCTGATCCCGCCGTCCGTCGCGTCATCCGGAAACCCGCCCGTCACCCGGCCACCTCCCGCACCCGTGCACTCGTACTGAACGCACCCATGCTCACGGCTAGTGACCAATACAGTCCAGAGTGTGAACCCGTACGCTGTCGCAGCGTACGGGTTTCTGAGCTGGCAACCCTCCCCGCGCGACGCCACATTGGCCCCATGACCTCCCCCGTGACCCGCGAAGTGCCCGTCACCGTACGTGTGTTCGCGCAGCGCTTCAGCTCGACGCCGCGCGGCGCCCGGCTCGCCCGCCGGCTCGCCGTGCTCCAGCTCGACCGCTGGGGCGTCCCGTACGGCTCCGAGACCTCCGAGACCGCCGCGCTGCTCGTCGCCGAACTCGCCGCCAACGCCGTCACCCACGGCCGGGTGCCCGGGCGCGACTGCGAGCTGACGCTCTCGTACACGCCCGGGCAACGGCTCCGGGTCGAGGTGTCCGACACCCGGGGCGAGCTGCGGCCCGCCCCCGTCGCGCGGGGATCGCTCGACGAGGGCGGGCGCGGCTTACTGCTGGTCGAGGCGCTGGCCTCGCGGTGGGCCGTGCTCGACCGCGTACCGGTCGGGAAGACCGTACGGGCCGAGCTGGACCTCAGCCCCGGGCCGGCTCGTACCCCGCCGGACGGGTCGTGAAGGTGCCCCGGCCCTGGGTGCGGCCGCGCAGGCGGGACGCGTAGCCGAACAGCTCGGCCAGCGGCACCGTCGCCGCCACCACCGCCGTACCGCCCCGGGTCGTCTGGTCCGTGACCCGGCCCCGGCGGGCCGCGAGGTCGCCGAGGACCGCGCCGACGGACTCCGCCGGGACGGTGACGGTCACCTCGGCCACCGGCTCCAGGAGGGTCATCGTGCTCGCCCGGAGCGCCTCGCGGAGCGCGAAGCGGCCCGCCGTGCGGAACGCCATCTCCGAGGAGTCCTTCGGATGCGTGGCGCCGTCCGCGAGCGTGACCCGGACGCCCGTCACCGGGTGGCCGCCGATCGGGCCCTCCAGGAGGGCGTCCCGGCAGCCGGCCTCGACCGCACGGACGTACTCCTGCGGGACGCGACCGCCCGTGACGGTGGACCGGAACGCGAACTCCTCCTCTCCCTCCAGCGGTTCGACGTCGATGACGACGTGGGCGAACTGGCCCGCGCCGCCGTCCTGTTTGACGTGGCGGTAGAGCAAGCCGGTGACGCCCTTCGCCACCGTCTCGCGGTACGCCACCTGCGGGCGCCCGACCGTCACCTCAAGTCCCCGGTCGCGGCGCAGCTTCTCCACCGCGACCTCCAGGTGCAGTTCGCCCAGGCCGGACAGGACGGTCTGGCCCGTCTCCGGGTCGGACCGGACGACGAGCGACGGGTCCTCCTCCGACAGGCGGGCGAGGGCCGTCGCGAGCCGGCCGGTGTCCGTGGCGCGGCGGGCCTCGACGGCGACCGAGACCACCGGGTCGGCCGTCGTGGGCGGTTCGAGGACGACCGGGGCGGCCGGGTCGCACAGGGTCGACCCGGCGCGGGCGGACTTCGGGCCGACGACGGCGACGATGTCACCGGCGCGCGCCGACCCGACCTCCGTCGCCCGGTCCGCCTGCACGCGCAGGATGCGGGCGATCCGCTCGGTGCGTCCGCCGACGGCGTCCAGCACGGTGTCCCCCTTCCCGATCGTGCCCGCGTAGACGCGGACGTAGGTCAAGCGGCCGGTGGCCGTGGCGTTCACCTTGAAGGCGAGCGCGGTGAACGGCGCCTCCGGGTCCGCCGGGACCTCGCCGCGCACGGGCGGCATGTCCGACGGGGCCGGGAGGTACGCGACGACGGCGTCGAGCAGGGGCTCGATGCCCCGGTTGCGGTAGGCCGAGCCGCACAGCACGACCACGGCCTCCCCGGCGAGGGTGAGGTCGCGGAGCGCGCCCCGCAGGGTCTCCTCGGCCAGCTCCTCGCGGGCGAGGAACTCCTCGAAGGCGCCCGTGTGCAGCTCCGCCACGGCCTCCTCCAGGCGTCGTCTGCGGTGCCGGGCCTCGTCGAGGAGGTCGTCGGGGACGGCCCGCTCGGTGTACGCGTCGGCGCCGTCGGCCCACACGTACGCCCGCATCCGGAGCAGGTCCACGACGCCGGTGAAGCCGTCCTCGCGCCCGATCGGCAGCTGCACGGGGAGCGGTACGGTGCCGAGCCGGTCGCGGAGGGACTCCACGGCGGCGTCGAGGTCCGCGCCCGCCCGGTCCAGCTTGTTGACGAACGCGAGGCGCGGGACGCCGTGCCGGTCGGCCTGCCGCCACACCGTCTCGCTCTGCGGCTCGACGCCCGCGACGGCGTCGAAGACCGCCACCGCGCCGTCGAGGACGCGCAGCGAGCGCTCGACCTCGTCGGAGAAGTCGACGTGGCCGGGCGTGTCGATCAGGTTGATCCGGTGGCCGGCCCAGTCGCAGCTGACGGCCGCCGCGAAGATCGTGATGCCCCGGTCCCGCTCCTGCGGGTCGAAGTCGGTCACGGTGGTGCCGTCGTGGACCTCGCCCCGCTTGTGGACGGCCCCGGTCAGGTACAGGACCCGCTCGGTGACGGTGGTCTTGCCGGCGTCGACGTGGGCCAGGATGCCGAGGTTGCGGACGGCGGTGATCTCAGGGGTGCGCACGGTCTCGTGCCTTTCGCTGCTGCGGTGGTGGAACGGGCAGCGCGATTCCCGGACGACGGGCGCCTACCGGATGCGGAAGGCGTACGGGGTCGTCACGGGCGGCGATGGCGGGCGCGCAGCCGCCACCGCTCGGCCGAGGAGGCGAGGATCACGTCGTACCGGGCACGGGAGGAGGACACGGCGACGGCGGCGTGGCTGCGCACGGTCTTCTCCCCTCGGACGGACGTCTGGCGGCGCCACCGAACGGTGCGCCGGGACGTGAGTGTAGGGAGCAGGGCGTACGGTGCGACAGCGGTTTTCCGCACCGGGGAGCAGACGCGCCGCGAGTGCCGGAAAGGGCAACGGACAAGCCGGTCAAGCGAGTCGGCTGTTTCCTGACCGCCTCGCAGGTTCCCTCCGGCGCTCAACGGTGCTCCCGCGATGCGCGGGTGGGGGCGACGAGACCGCGGGGGAGGAACGGCTTCCACGGGAGTCGCGGCTGAGCCACCGCCCGAACCGAGGAATACTGGCCGCCCATGGATGAGGTCGAAGTCGTCGTCGCCCATTCCGAGCGCGCGACCCTGCGCGTCGGCGACGTGTTCCTGAAGGTGGACGCCGATCAGGCGCGTCTCGACGCCGAGGTCGAGGCGATGTCCCACGCCCCGGTCCCGACCCCGGAGGTCCTGTGGCGCAAGCCGTCCGTGCTCGCGATCGCCGCGCTCCCGGGGGCGACGCTCGGGCGCCTCGGCGGGCCGTCGACCGGGTCGCCGGCGGCGTGGGCCGCGGCGGGCGCCACCATCCGCAGGCTGCACGACGCGCCGCCGCCGCCCCGCTCCGGCCGGGCCGGCCGGAGCAGCGTCGTGCTGGCGGCGGAACTCGACGCCGAGTGCGAGCTGCTCGTGGCGAACGGCCTCCTGCCCGCCGACCTGGTCACCCGCAACCGCCGGGTCGCCGAGGCCGCGCTTCGGCCGTGGACTCCGGCGTTCACGCACGGCGACCTGCAGATCGCGCACGTCTTCGTCGACGGCGACGAGGTGACGGGCATCATCGACTGGTCCGAGGCGGGCCGGGGCGATGCCCTGTACGACCTCGCCACCTTCACGCTCGGACACGAGGAGCACCTCGACGACGTCCTCGCCGGCTACGGCACCGACGTCGACCTCGACGCGATCCGCGCGTGGTGGTCCTTGCGCAGCCTGCTGGCGGTCCGCTGGCTGGTCGAGCACGGCTTCGACCCCTTCGCGCCGGGCTGCGAGGTCGACGTACTGAGGTCCCGGATGTGAGGCCGAACGGGCCTACGCGGCCGCGTCCGCCGGCTGGAGGAGGTCCCAGCGGTTGCCGTACAGGTCCTCGAAGACGGCGACCGAGCCGTACGGCTCGTGGCGCGGCTCCTCCAGGAACTTCACGCCGGCCGCCGTCATGCGGGCGTGGTCGCGGGCGAAGTCCTCGGTGTGCAGGAAGAAGCCGACCCGGCCGCCGGTCTGGTTGCCGACCGAGGCCTCCTCGGCGTCGTTCTTGGCGCGGGCGAGGAGCAGGCCCGCGTTCCCGAGGCCGCCGACCCCGGCCGCGCCGGGCGGACGGACGACGACCCAGCGGGTGCCGCCGCCCCGGTCGGTGTCCTCGACGAGGTCGAACCCGAGGGCGTCGGTGTAGAAGGCGATGGCCTCGTCGTAGTCACGGACGACGAGGGTGACGAGTGCGATGGACGGCATGGGTCCAAAAGTAATACGTGTGGATCTACCCGCGTCAACCGGAGCGGGCGCTGTGAGAATTCTCGACACGGACACGCAACAATCCGCGCGTCCGGCGGGCCGGGCGGCGTCAGCCCGGGCGGCCGTCGGTCTTCGGGTCCGGGTCGACGCCGGTGAACGCGGAGTCGTCCTTCGTACCGCTGGGGCGCCCGGACCGGCCCTTGGCGCCGGTGTCGCGCATGCCCTTCTCCGGCGTGCGGCCCTTCTTCTCGCCGCGCCCGGTGTCGCTGCGGACGGTGTCGCCGGGGACGCCCTTCCGCTCCTCCTCCGACACCTTGCGCCCCCGGCCGCGCGCGGGCGCGTGCTCTTCGGCGTGGAAGGAGCGCTCGGCGCTGGGGTTGTCCTGCTGCCGGGTCTCGTCCACGTCGGGGGACCACCCGTGGTGCCCGGATCCGCCGCGATCGGGGTTCCCGTGCGACGGCTTCCTCGACTTCGGATTCCCGGCCATGGCAGACCTGCCCGTCCGTCGGTCGGGCGCACTTCTGCGCACCCGTCGGTACCTCCCGATTCTCCCACCGGGACCCGGCCGCGTCGCATCGGCGGCGACGGACGGCGGACCCCCGCGCACCGGCCCGTGCGGGCCAAGTGGCCGGAAAGAGGTGCCGAAAGGGTGAGGCGGGAGACGTGGCGCCACCGGCCCCCCTCCGGTGGGCCGGACGATCTGCGTGGCCGCGCGCCGCCCCGCACCCGGGGGCGACGGCTTCCCGCACACCCCGGAAGGGCCGCCATGCGCATCCTGCTCGTCGCCAGCAGCTACAACAGCCTCACCCAGCGGGTCCGGGCCGAGCTGCGGGACCGCGGCCACTCCGTCCCCGTGGAGGTCACGCCCGACGGGGCCGCCGTGCGGGACGCCGTCGGACGGCACGCCCCCGACCTGGTCGTCGCCCCCCTCCTCAGGGCCGTCGTGCCCCGGGACGTGTGGTCGCGCCTGCCCTGCCTGATCGTGCACCCGGGGCCGGTCGGCGACCGCGGCCCGTCCTCCCTGGACTGGGCGATCCACGAGGGCGCGGCCGAGTGGGGCGTCACCGTCCTCCAGGCCGACGAGGAGATGGACGCGGGCGACGTGTGGGCGACCGCCGCCTTCCGCGTCCCGGAGACCGGCAAGAGCGACCTGTACCGCAACGAGCTGTCCGACGCGGCCGCGGCCGCCGTCCACCTCGCGGTCGAGCGGTTCGCCGCCGGGGCCGCGCCGCGCCCGCAGACGGGACCGGCCCGCGCCCGGCCCGCCTTCCGCCAGGAGCGGCGCCGGATCTCGTGGGCCGAGGACGGCACGGAGACGGTCCTGCGCGCCCTGCGGGCCGCCGACTCGCAGCCCGGCGTCCGCGACGAGCTGCTCGGGGCCGAGTGGTTCCTGCACGGCGGCCACGCGGAGGACGGCCTGCGCGGCCGCCCCGGCGACCTCCTCGCCACCCGGAACGGCGCGGTCTGCCGGGCCACGGCGGACGGCGCCGTCTGGATCCCCGAGCTGCGGGCCCGTACCGGCGCGGGCGAGCGGCGCGCCTGCAAGCTGCCCGCCGTCCTCGCCCTGGCCGGCCTGCTGCCGGACCTCCCCGAACTGCCCGCGCCCGTCCACGCGCCCCCGGCGGGCCGCACCTGGTCCGACATCCGCTACCGGGAGCGGGGACCCGTCGGGGTGCTGTCGTTCTCCTTCCCCGGCGGGGCGATGGGCACCGACCACTGCCGCCGGCTGCTCAAGGCGTACGAGACCGCCCTCGGGCGCCCCACCTCCGTCCTGGTGCTCGGCGGGCAGCGCGACTTCTTCTCCAACGGCATCCACCTCCACGTCATCGAGGCCGCGGCCGACCCGGCCGCCGAGTCCTGGGCCAACATCAACGCCATGAACGACCTGGTCGAGGCGGTCCTCACCACGACCGACCGGCTCGTCGTCGCCGCGGTCGGCGGCAACGCCGCCGCCGGCGGGGTGATGCTCGCCCTCGCCGCCGACGAGGTCTGGTGCCGGTCGGGCTCCGTCCTCAACCCCCACTACCGGCGCATGGGCCTGTACGGGTCGGAGTACTGGACCCACACCCTGCCCCGCCGGGTGGGCCCGGACCTGGCCGAGCGCCTCGTCCGGGACGCCCGGCCCGTCTCCGCGACCGCCGCGCACGGCATGGGGCTCGTCGACCGGGTCGTCGCGTGCGGACCGGAGGAGTTCCCCGCCGAGATCACCCGGTTGGCCCTGCGCCGGGCGACCGGTCCCGGACTCGCGTCCCGCGTGGCGGAGAAGAAGGCGGAACACGAGCGCCGGGAGTCCCGGACCCCCCTCGCCGCCCACCGCGAGCAGGAACTCTCCCGCATGCGGGCGATCTTCGACGATCCCGCCGCGCCCTACCACGCCCTGCGCCGGGCGTTCGTCCGCAAGGAGGAGCCGTCCGCGGGATCCCCGGACGGCCCGGGTGCGCGGCGGGCCGCCCGGGCCCACCGTGGACCCGTACACGGGGCCCGAGAGACGGCCTCCGCCGCACCCTCCCCAGGAGGCGACGCATGAACACGAGCACGCAGGCCCCGGCCGAGGGCCAGGACGCCGCTCCCGGCAGCGACGAGAAGCCGATCCACATCCTCTGGATCAACGCGGGCCTGAGCTGCGACGGCGACTCGGTGGCCCTCACCGCCGCCATGCAGCCCAGCATCGAGGAGATCGCCCTGTCGGCGCTGCCCGGACTGCCGAAGATCGCGGTCCACTGGCCCCTGATCGACTTCGAGTGCGGTCCGGTCGGCGGCAGCGACACGTTCATCGAGTGGTTCTTCAAGGGGGAGCGGGGCGAGATCGACCCGTTCGTGCTGGTCGTCGAGGGCTCGATCCCGAACGAGGACATCAAGCAGGAGGGGTACTGGTCCGGGTTCGGCGACAACCCGGAGACCGGCCAGCCCATCACCACCAGCGAGTGGCTCGACCGGCTGGCGCCCAAGGCGCTCGCGGTGGTCGCGATCGGCACCTGCGCCACCTACGGCGGCATCCACGCCATGGCCGGCAACCCGACGGGCGCGATGGGCGTGCCCGACTACCTCGGATGGGACTGGAAGTCCCACGCCGGCATCCCGATCGTCTGCGTGCCCGGCTGCCCCATCCAGCCGGACAACTTCGCGGAGACCCTCACCTACCTGCTCTACCAGGCCGTCGGCTCCGCGCCGATGATCCCGTTGGACGACAAGCTCCGCCCGTCCTGGCTGTTCGGCGCGACGGTGCACGAGGGGTGCGACCGCGGGGGCTACTACGAGCAGGGCCAGTTCGCCACGACGTACGACTCGCCCAAGTGCCTGGTCAAACTGGGCTGCTGGGGGCCGGTCGTCAAGTGCAACGTCCCCAAGCGCGGCTGGATGAACGGCGTCGGCGGCTGCCCCAACGTCGGCGGCATCTGCATCGCCTGCACTATGCCCGGATTCCCGGACAAGTTCATGCCGTTCATGGACGAACCGCCCGGAGGCAAGGTCTCCAGCACCGCCAGCGGCGTGTACGGCTCCGTGATCCGCCGGCTGCGGACGATCACCACCAGGACGGTGGACAAGGAGCCGAAGTGGCGGCACACCGGCGACAGCATCACCACCGGCTACCGCCCGCCGTGGTGACCCGGGGCCCCGTTCACCGGGGCCCCTTCCCCACCCACCGCTCGTGAAGACGAAGCACCCCCGACAGGCAACCGACGAAGGGCACCGTACCGACCATGGCATCTCCGGCGAAGACGACGGGTGACGGCAGCGGTCTCGTGGAGATGGCCTGGGACCCCATCACCCGGATCGTGGGCAGTCTCGGCATCCACACCAAGATCGATTTCAAGCAGAAGCGCGTCGCCGAGTGCTACAGCACGTCCTCGGTCTTCCGCGGCTACAGCGTCTTCATGCGCGGCAAGGACCCGCGCGACGCGCACTTCATCACCAGCCGCATCTGCGGCATCTGCGGCGACAACCACGCCACCTGTTCCGTGTACGCGCAGAACATGGCGTACGGCGTGAAGCCCCCGCACCTGGGCGAGTGGATCATCAACCTCGGCGAGTCCGCCGAGTACATGTTCGACCACAACATCTTCCAGGAGAACCTGGTCGGCGTCGACTACTGCGAGAAGATGGTCCGCGAGACCAACCCCGGCGTCCTCGAACTCGCCGAGCGCACCGAGGCCCCGCACGCCGCCGAGCACGGCTACCGCACGATCGCCGACATCATGCGGTCCCTCAACCCCCTCGAAGGCGATTTCTACCGCGAGGCGCTGCAGGTCAGCCGCTACACCCGGGAGATGTTCTGCCTGATGGAGGGGCGCCACGTCCACCCCTCCACGCTCTACCCCGGCGGCGTCGGCACGATCGCGTCCGTGCAGCTCTTCACCGACTACATGAGCCGCCTCATGCGCTACGTGGAGTTCATGAAGCGCGTCGTCCCGCTCCACGACGACCTCTTCGACTTCTTCTACGAGGCGCTGCCGGGCTACGAGGAGGTCGGCCGCCGCCGCGTCCTGCTCGGCTGCTGGGGCGCCCTCAACGACCCCGAGCACTGCGACTTCACCTACGCCAACATGTCCGACTGGGGCCGGCGGATGTTCGTCACCCCCGGCGTCGTCGTCGACGGCAAGCTCGTCACCAACGACCTCACCGAGATCAACCTCGGCATCCGCATCCTGCTCGGCAGCTCGTACTACGAGGACTGGCAGGGACAGGAGCAGTTCGTCACCCACGACCCGCTCGGCAACCCGGTCGACCCGCGCCACCCGTGGAACCAGCACACCATCCCCGCCCCGCAGAAGCGGAACTTCGACGACAAGTACAGCTGGGTGATGTCCCCCCGGTGGTTCGACGGCACGGACCACCTCGCCCTCGACACCGGCGGCGGCCCCCTCGCCCGCCTGTGGTCCACCGCCCTCTCCGGCCTCGTCGACATCGGCTACGTCAAGGCCACGGGACACAGCGTCGTCATCAACCTGCCCCGCACCCTGACCAAGCCGGAGACCACCTTCGAGTGGAAGATCCCGCAGTGGAGCAACGCCCTGGAGCGCAACCGCGCCCGCACCTACTTCCAGGCGTACGCGGCGGCCGTCGCCCTGCACTGCGCCGAGAAGGGCCTGGAGGAGGTCCGCGCCGGACGCACCCAGACCTGGGAGAAGTTCGAGGTGCCGGACGAGTCCATCGGCGTCGGTTTCACCGAGGCCGTCCGGGGCGTCCTCTCGCACCACATGGTCATCCGGGACGGCAAGATCGCCAACTACCACCCGTACCCGCCCACGCCGTGGAACGCCTCCACCCGGGACACGTTCGGCACCCCCGGCCCCTACGAGGACGCCGTGCAGAACACCCCGATCTTCGAGGAGAACACGCCCGAGAACTTCAAGGGCATCGACATCATGCGCGCCGTGCGCAGCTTCGACCCCTGCCTGCCGTGCGGCGTCCACATGTACACGGGCAACGGGCGGACCGTGAAGTCGATGCACGTGCCCACCGGCCTGAGCGGCCTGGGCGGATGAGCGCCGCCGACACCGAGCGGGCCGCCCGGACGAGCGCCGTCGGCGCCGAGCGGGCCGCCCGGACGAGCGCCGTCAGCGCCGAGCAGGCCGGCCGGCGGGTCGAGGAGGTGCTCGACCGGCTCGCGGAGAAGGGCGACGCCGACGCCCGCGATGCGGCCGAGGACGTCGTACGCGTCCTCATGGAGTTCTACGGCAGCGGCCTCGCCCGCCTCGTCGACCTCCTCGGGCGCCCCGGCGCCCGGCCGCCCGCCGACCCGTGGGGCGCGCTGCTCGCGGACGACCTCGTCGCGAGCCTGCTCAACCTGCACGGACTCCACCCGGAAGACCTGCCCACCCGGATCGAACGCGCCCTGGCCGGTCTGCCGCAGCCCGTCGAGCAGGCCGGCTTCGACCCGGACGGCGGGGTGCTGCGGCTGCGGACCACCGGCTCGTCCGGCTGCGGCTGCGGCGGTACGCGCGAGTCCGTCCGGCAGGCGGCGGCCGACGCCCTCGCGTGCTTCGCCCCCGAGGTGACGCACGTCGAGGTGGAACCTGCCGGGGCGCGCGAGCCCGCGCTGCTCCAGATCGGCTCCGGCCCGCCGCACACCGGCGCGGGCCGCCCCAGCCCCGCCGATGCCCGGTGACCGGGCTCCCGGCCCGCGCGGCGGGCGCCGCCCCGCGGGCCACCGGCCTCCCGGGAAGCGCCCCGCCGCCCACCGCCCTCCCGGGGAGCGCCCCGCGGCCCACCGCCCTCCCGGGGAGCGCCCCGCGGCCCACCGGGCTGCGCCGGTTCACCACCCCGAGGCCGCCCCGGGAGGAGCGGTGCGAACTGTGCGGGGCACGGCTCACCGGAGAGCGCCACCGGCACCTGGCCGACACCGACCGGCGGGCCCTGGCCTGCGCCTGCGACCCGTGCGCCCAGCTCATGGACCACGGCGGCGGCACGCGCGGCCGCTTCCGGACGGTGCCCGGCCGCTTCCTGAGCGACCCGGACCACCGCGTCGACGACCGGACGTGGGAGTCGCTGCGGATCCCCGTCTCGGTCGCGTACCTCTTCCACAACTCCGCCCTCGACCGGGCCGTCGCGTTCTACCCGAGCCCCGCCGGCGCCACCGAGAGCGAACTGGAGGAGCCCGCCTGGCGGACCGTGCTCGACGCCACGCGGCTCGCGCCCCTGCTCGAACCCGACGTGGAGGCCCTGCTGCTGCGCCGCCACGAGGGCCGCACCGAGTGCTTCCTCGTACCGGTCGACCTCTGTTACGAACTGGTGGGCCGCATGCGGCTGCACTGGCAGGGCTTCGACGGGGGCGCCGAGGCGCGCGCCGACCTCGACGCCCTCTTCGCCCACGTACGGGAGCGGGCGCGCGAGGTTCCGGAAGCCCACGCGGGCGAGGCCCCGGGAGGCCGGTCGTGACGGAGTTCTCCTTCGCCTGCACCGACGTCCGCGCCGACGCCTACGCGGCGGGGCCGACGCTCGTCTTCCGGCTGCGGATCACCGCGACCCCGGGCACCCGGGTGCACGCCCTGGCGCTGCGCTGCCAGATGCGGATCGAACCCGCCCGGCGCGGCTACGACGACGCCGAGGCCGAGGCCCTGGGCGACCTGTTCGGGGAACGCTCCCGGTGGGGCACCACCCTCAACCCGGTGCAGTTCGCCCAGGTCTCCACCATGGTCCCCGGCTTCACCGACGCGATCGAGACCGACCTCGTCGTGCCCTGCACCTACGACACCGACATCGCCGCGTCCCGCTACCTCCGGTCGCTGGCCGGCGGCGAGGTGCCGCTCCTCCTGCTGTTCTCCGGCACCGCCTTCACGGGGGCCGGCGGCTTCCACGTCGAGCCCGTGCCCTGGGACAAGGAGGTCGTCCACCGGATGCCCGTCAAGGTCTGGCACGAGATGATCGACCAGCACTTCCCGGGCTGCGGCTGGATCCGGCTCCCCTCCGACGCCATGGACGCCCTGCTCGCCTACCGCTCGCGCCGGGCCCTCCCGTCCTGGCAGGCCACCGTCGAGACCCTGCTCGCGGAGGCGGGGGAGAGGACACGATGACCACCGCAGTCTTCACGCCCGGCACCGAGGCCAGGCTCGCCGTCGCCCGGGAGGTCGCCGACACCGTCCTCTTCGAGGGGTACGTGCTCTACCCGTACCGGGCGTCGGCCGCCAAGAACCGGTTCCGCTGGCAGTTCGGGGTCCTCGTGCCGCCGTCCTGGGGCGACGCCTCCGGGGAACACCGCCTCCAGCGCACCGAATGCCTGATGGAGCCCAGGCCCGGCGCCGAACTCGCCCTGGAACTGCGCTTCCTGCACGTCCAGCGGCGGACCGTCGAGGAGCGCGCACCGGACGGCACCTTCGCACCGGTCGGTGAACTGCGCCTGGCGGACAAGGTCCTGGCGACGTGGGACGAGGGCGTCGAGGAGACCGTCACCCTCGTCCTGCCCGTCACGGACCTCGACGGGGACGGAGCCGTCCTGCCCTTCACCCGGCCCGCCGCCGAGGAGACCGAACCGGTCACGGGGGCCGACGGGCGGGTCGTCGGACGCCTCGTGCGGCGCCGGGAGGAGCTGAGCGGCACCCTCCGGGTCTCGACGACCCCGCTCGACGGCCCGTACCGGGTCGAACGCCTGACCGTCACGGTGGAGAACACCGGCGACTGGCAGGCCCCTCCGGGAGCCGACCGGCACGCCGCGCTGCCGTACTCCCTGGTCGCGGCCCACACCCTGCTCCGCCTCGACACCGGGTCGTTCCTGTCGATGACCGACCCGCCGGAGTGGGCCCGGGGCGCCGTCGCCGCCTGCGAGAACCTGCGCACCTGGCCCGTCCTGGCCGGCGAACCCGGCAGCGCCGACCTGGTGCTCTCCTCGCCGATCATCCTCGACGACCACCCCGCCATCGCCCCCGAGAGCCCGGGGGCCCTCTACGACGCCACCGAGATCGACGAGATCCTCACCCTGCGCACCCTGGCCCTCACCGACGAGGAGAAGCGCGAGGCCAGGGGGACCGACGCACGCGCCGCCGCCGTGATCGAGCTGGCCGACACCATGCCGCCGGAGGTCCTGGAGCGCCTGCACGGGGCGGTCCGGGGCCTGCGGGAGGTCACCGGGGAGGGGAGGTCCCCGACCGCCGACCTCCTCTCGCCGGACACCCCGTGGTGGGACCCGGCCGGCGACCCGACCGTCGACCCGGCCCGGGACCACGTCCTCGTCGACGGGCGGCCGGTGCGCGCCGGAGGCAGGGTGCTCCTGCGCCCGCGGCTGCGCCGCACCGACGCCCAGGACCTGTTCCTCGACGGCCGCAGCGCGCTGGTCGAAGCGGTGCTGCACGACGTCGACGGCGGCGTGCACATCGCCGTCACCGTCGAGGACGACCCGGGCGCCGACATCCGCCGCGAACAGGGCCGGTTCCTCTACTTCCAGCCCGACGAGGTCGACGTCCTGGAGGAAGGGTGATCCCCCTCGTACCCGGCGCCCCCCGGACCCTCGTGGCCGGGGTCGGCAACATCTTCCTCGGGGACGACGGCTTCGGCGTCGAGACCGTGCGCGCGCTCCCCCGGGAGGACCTGCCCCCCTCCGTCGAGGTCGCCGACGTCGGGATCCGCGGGGTCCACCTCGCCTACCAGCTCCTCGACGGCTGGGACACCCTCGTCCTCGTCGACGTCACCGCGCGCGGCGGCGAACCGGGGACGCTGTACCTGATCGACGCCTCGGAGCCCGCCGGACGCGACACCGCCCCGCAGGCCCCGCCGCTCGACGGCCACCGGATGACGCCCGACGCCGTCCTCGCCCTGCTCGACACCCTGTGCGCGGGCACGGGCGCCGCGCCGCCGCGCCGGATCCTGCTCGTCGGCTGCGAACCGGACTGTCTGGACGAGGGCATCGGACTCAGTCCACGGGTCGCCGCCGCGGTCCCCGGGGCCGTCCGCATGGTGACCGACCTGGTCCGCGAAGAAGCCGCCACGGAAGAAGCAGCGGTCGAAGAAGCCGCCGCGCGGGAGACCGTCGCGCGAGAAGCCGTCGCGCGGGAGACCGTCGCGGAAGAAGCCACCGTACGAAGCACCACACGGAGAGCACCATGAAGAAGAACGCCCTCGGCGTCGTCGCCGCCGTCACCGCCGCCCTGACCGTCGTGGCCGTCCTCAGGGGCGTCCTCCCCGACGTCCGGCGCTACCTCCGCATCAGCCGGATGTGACCACCGGCCGGACGCGACCCCGCGCCGCCCGGCTGCACCGAACGGACGACACCGCCGCCCGGTCACGGCGCGCCGGGCGGCGGCCCACCGCCCGCCCGTCCTGTAATGACGGCCGGAACACACCCCGGCCCAGGACGGAGAGCCGTGCACGAGATGTCCGTCGCCATGGCCGTCGTCGACCAGGTCGAGACGGCCGCGCGGTCCCGGGGGGCCACCGGCGTCACCAGCGTCCGCCTCGACGTGGGCGAGCTGGCGGGCGTCGTCGCCGACTCCCTCGCCTTCTGCTTCGAGCTCGTCTGCGCCGGAACCGTCGTCGAGGGCGCCGAACTGATCACCCGCACCGTCCCGGGCACGGCCCGCTGCGAGTCCTGCGCCGAGGTCTGGGACGTCGGCATGCCGCCCCGGCTGCTCTGCCCCGGCTGCGGCGGGGCCGCCGTCGAACTCGTCTCCGGACGCGAGCTGCGGATCCGGGAGGTCCGCTGGGCCGAAGGACCGGACCCCGTCCCCCTCACCGAGGAGAACCGAACATGTGCCGAGTAGTCGACCTCCAGCGGGCGGTCCTGGCCAGGAACGACGCCGCGGCGGAGATCCTGCGCGCCGAACTGACCGCCCGCGGCACCACGGTCGTCAACCTGCTCTCCAGCCCCGGCAGCGGCAAGACCGCCCTCCTGGAGCACGAGCTGCGGCTGGCCGTCGAGCGGGGCGTCAGCGCCGCCGCGCTCACCGCCGACCTCGCCACCGAGAACGACGCCGAACGCCTGGCCCGGGCGGGCGTCCCCGTCAAGCAGGTGCACACCGACGGCCTGTGCCACCTGGAGGCCGACATGGTCGCCCGGCACCTGCACGACTGGCTGTCCGAGCACACCCGGCTGCTGTTCGTGGAGAACGTCGGCAACCTCGTCTGCCCCGCCGGCTACGACCTCGGCGAAACCCTCCGGGTCGTCCTCGCCTCGGTCACCGAGGGCGAGGACAAGCCCCTGAAGTACCCCACCGCCTTCGGCCTCGCCCAGCTGGTGATCGTCACCAAGACCGACATGGCCGAGGCGGCGCGGTTCGACGAGGCGGCCTTCCGCCGGAACGTGCAGCAGGTCAACCCCGGCGTCGAGGTCGTCCTCACGTCGGTGCGCGACGGCCGGGGAGCCGGTGTGCTCCTCGACCGCGCCCTGGCCGCGACCGGGGGCGACCCGGTCCACACCCCGGTGATGGCCCGGGCCGGCGCGTGACCGCGGAGCCACCCGGTCACGCCCCCGCCACCGCGACGGCCACCGCCCCCGCCCCCGCCCCCGCGCGCAGCCGCGTGCTCGTCAGGGGCGTGGTGCAGGGCGTGGGCTTCCGGCCCCACGTCCACGCCCTCGCCACCGCGCTGCGGCTCTCCGGCCACGTCACCAACACGGCGGACGGCGTCGTGGCCGAGGTCGAGGGCGCCCCCGCCGACGTGGCGGCCTTCTGCGTCCGGGTCGCCTCCGAGGCGCCGCCCCTGGCCCGGGTGGAGTCCGTCGAGGCGGCCGAGGTGGCCGCGAGCGGCGGCAGCGGCTTCGCCATCGTGCCCTCCCGCCGGGGCGGCGGCGCCCGCACCCTCGTCCCGCCCGACACGGCGACCTGCGACGACTGCCTCGCGGAACTCGCCGACCCCGCCGACCGGCGGCACCTGCACCCCTTCGTCACCTGCACCCACTGCGGCCCCCGCTTCACCATCGTCACCGGCCTGCCCTACGACCGCGACCACACCACCATGGCCGGCTTCCCGATGTGCCCGGACTGCGCCCGGGAGTACGAGGACCCCACCGACCGGCGGTTCCACGCCCAGCCCGTCGCCTGCCCGGCGTGCGGCCCCCGGCTGCGCCTGGTCACCGCACCGGGCGGACCGCACCTGCCCGGCGCGGACGCGGACGCGGGCGCGGGTACGGACGCGGGCGCGGCTACGGGGGTCACGGGCACCGACCCCGTGGCCGCCGCCCGCCGGCTCCTCGCCGCCGGCGCGATCCTCGCGGTCAAGGGCCTCGGCGGGTACCACCTGGCCTGCGACGCCACGAACCCCGCGGCGGTCGCCGAACTGCGCCGCCGCAAGGCGCGCGGCGACAAGCCGTTCGCGCTGATGGCGGCGGACCCCGCCGACGTCGAACCCCTGGTCCGCCTCGGCCCCGAGGAGCGCGCGCTCCTCACCGGCCGCGTCCGGCCGGTCGTCCTCCTGCGGCGCCGCGAGGACGCCAGGCCGCGCCCCGGGGCCGCCCCGGCACCGGAGGTGGCCCCCGGCAGCCCGGACCTCGGCGTCATGCTCCCGTACACCCCGGTGCACCACCTGCTGCTCGGGCTCGGCGCCGCCGACCCGCACGCGCTCCGGCTCCTGGTCATGACCAGCGGCAACCTCTCGGGCGAGCCCATCGTCACCGACGACGCGGACGCCCTGACCCGGCTCGCGGGCCTGGCGGACGCCTGGCTGCTGCACGACCGCCCGATCCACGTGCCCTGCGACGACTCCGTCGTCCGGATCTGCGACGGCGAACCGCTCGTGCTGCGCCGCTCCCGGGGCCACGCCCCCCTGCCCCTCACCCTGCCCGTCGAGGTCGCCCCCGCCCTCGCGGTCGGCGGGGACCTGAAGAACGCCTTCTGTCTCGGCGAGGGCCGCAAGGCCTGGCTGTCCGCCCACATCGGCGACATGGACGACCTCGCGACGCAACTGGCCCTCACCTCCGCCGAGCGGCAGCTGGAGTCCGTCACGGGCGTACGGCCCGGCCTGCTCGCGGCGGACCGTCACCCCGGCTACCGGTCCACGGCCTGGGCCGTCCGGCACGCGGCGGGGCGCCCGGTCGTCCCCGTGCAGCACCACCACGCGCACATCGCCGCCGCCATGGCCGAGAACGGTCTCGACGGGAGCAGTCCCGTCCTCGGGGTCGCCTTCGACGGCACGGGCCACGGCTCGGACGGCGCCGTGTGGGGCGGCGAGTTCCTCCTCGCGGACTACGCCGGGTTCTCACGGTTCGCGCACCTGGCCTACGTACCCCTGCCCGGTGGCGACGCGGCCGTACGGCGGCCGTACCGCATGGCCCTGGCCCACCTGCACGCCGCCGGCCTTCCGGCGGACCCGGACCTTCCGTGCGTGCGCGCCTGCCCGCCCGGCGAACTGCGCGTGCTGCGCAAGCAGTTGGCGAGCGGACTGAACTGCGTTCCCACGTCCAGCATGGGCCGTCTCTTCGACGCCGTCGCCTCCCTCGCGGGGGTCCGTCACCACGCCGGGTACGAGGCGCAGGCCGCGATCGAGCTGGAGGCCGCGGCGCTCCGCGCCCCGGAGGCGCCGGACGACGGGCGCTACGCCTTCCCGCTGCGCGCGCCGCGCACCGGTGGCCCGCGCACCGCCGACCCCGCGCCGCTGCTCGCCGCGGTCGCCGACGACGTACGGAACGGCGTTCCCGCGGCCGTCGTCGCGGCCCGGTTCCACCGTGCCGCGGCGCACCTGGTGCACGCGGTCTGCGCCGCCGCGCGCGACGAACTCGGCGTGGAGACGGTCGCGCTGACCGGGGGAGTGTTCGCCAACACCCTGCTCTCCTCGGCCTGCGCCCGCGTGCTGACGGGGGACGGCTTCACCGTCCTGCGCCACCGGCTGGTCCCGCCGAACGACGGAGGGCTGGCCCTCGGCCAGCTCGTCGTGGCCGCCCGCGTCACCTCGGGGGCGGTCCCCGGCGCGGGACCACGACAGCGACAGTGAGGAGAGGCACATGTGTCTGGCGGTACCCGGGAGGGTGCTCGACGTGGAGGACCGGGACGGCACCCGGATGGCCACCGTCGACTTCGGCGGCGTGGTCAAGGAGGTCTGCCTGGAGTACCTGCCGGACCTGAAGGTCGGCGAGTACGCCATCGTCCACGTCGGGTTCGCCCTGCAGCGCCTGGACGAGGAGTCGGCCAGGCGGACCCTCGAACTGTTCGAGACGCTCGGCATGCTCCAGGAGGAGTTCGGCGACCCGTGGGAGTCGGGGCCCGAACCGATGTGGGACGAGACGGCGGCGGACGGCGCGGCGGAGAACGAGGGGTCGGCGCACGACGGCGTCGCCGGAGAGGCGCACCGGTGAAGTACATCGACGAGTTCCAGGACCCCGAGCTGGCCCGGCGGCTGCTCGACGAGATCCGTGCGACGGTCACCCGGCCCTGGGCGCTGATGGAGGTCTGCGGCGGGCAGACGCACAGCATCATCCGGCACGGACTCGACCAACTCCTCCCGGAGGAGATCGAGTTGATCCACGGTCCCGGCTGTCCGGTGTGCGTGACGCCGTTGGAGGTGATCGACAAGGCCCTGGAGATCGCCTCCCGCCCCGGAGTGATCTTCTGTTCCTTCGGGGACATGCTGAGGGTCCCCGGCACCGGCCGTGACCTCTTCCAGGTGCGCGGGCGGGGCGGCGACGTCCGGGTGGTCTACTCGCCGCTCGACGCCCTGCGGATCGCCCGGCAGAACCCGGACCGCGAAGTGGTGTTCTTCGGCATCGGCTTCGAGACCACCGCCCCGCCCAACGCCATGACGGTCCACCAGGCGCGCAGACTGGGCGTCCGCAACTTCAGCCTGCTGGTCTCCCACGTGCGGGTGCCCCCGGCGATCGAGGCGATCATGCGGTCGCCGGACTGCCGCGTCCAGGGCTTCCTCGCCGCGGGTCACGTGTGCAGCGTGATGGGCACCGGGGAGTACCCCGAACTCGCGGCGCGCCACCGGGTGCCGATCGTGGTCACCGGGTTCGAGCCCCTGGACATCCTCGAAGGGGTACGGCGGGCCGTGCTCCAGCTCGAACGCGGTGAGCACACCGTCGAGAACGCCTACCGGCGTGCCGTGGCGGACGAGGGGAACCCGGCGGCCCGGGCGATGCTGGACGACGTCTTCGAGGTCACCGACCGGGCGTGGCGCGGCATCGGCGTCATCCCGGACAGCGGCTGGCGGCTCTCGGAGCGGTACCGCGACCACGACGCCGAGGTCCGGTTCTCCGTCGAGGGGATCGACACGCGCGAACCGGCAGAATGCCGCAGCGGCGAGGTCCTGCAGGGCCTGCTCAAGCCGCACGAGTGCGAGGCCTTCGGCACCCTCTGCACCCCCCGCTCCCCGTTGGGCGCCACGATGGTCTCCAGCGAGGGGGCCTGCGCCGCCTACTACCTCTACCGCCGGCTCGACCTCGGCACCCCGGGACGCCGTACGCCGGACTCCCCGGCTCCGATGCCCCCGGCTCCGGCGTCCCCGGCCTCCCCGGCTCCGGCCTCCCCGGCTCCGGCCTCCCCGGTCCCGGCCTCCCCGGTCCCGGCCTCCCCGGTCCCGGCCTCCCCGAACACCCCGTCCCTGGAGGGAAGTCCCGTTGCCTGACACCACCGGTACCGTCGGTACCACCACTCCGGAACGGGCCCCGGACATGCTCGCCTGGACCTGCCCGGCGCCGCTGCGGGACCAGCCCCGGATCGTGATGGGTCACGGCGGGGGCGGCGCGCTCTCCGCCGAACTGGTCGAGCAGGTCTTCGCCCCCGCCTTCGGCGGACCGGCGCTCTCGGACACGACGGACGCGGCGGCGCTCGAACTCGGCGGCGCCCGACTGGCCTTCTCCACCGACTCCTTCGTGGTGCGCCCGCTGTTCTTCCCCGGCGGCAGCATCGGCGACCTCGCCGTCAACGGAACGGTCAACGACCTCGCCATGAGCGGGGCCAGGGCGGCCTACCTCTCCTGCGGCTTCATCCTGGAGGAGGGCGTGGAGACCGCCGTCGTCGCCCGGGTGGCGGACGCCCTCGGCGCGGCGGCCCGGACGGCGGGCGTCCAGGTGGTCACCGGCGACACCAAGGTCGTGGAGGCCGGCCACGGGGACGGCGTCTACGTCAACACCTCCGGGATCGGCCTGATCCCGGACGGCGTCGACCTGCGCCCGCAGCGGGTCGTCCCCGGTGACGTCGTGATCGTCAGCGGGCCCGTCGGACTCCACGGCGTCGCGATCATGAGCGTGCGCGAGGGCCTCGAGTTCGGCGTCGAGATCGAGAGCGACTGCGCGCCGCTCGGCGGTCTCGTCGAGGCGATGCTCGCGGTGACCCCGGATCTGCACGTGCTGCGCGATCCCACGCGCGGGGGCCTGGCCACCTCCCTCAACGAGATCGCGGCCGCCTCCGGCACCGGTGTCGTCCTCCAGGAACGGGCGGTCCCGGTCCCCGAGGCGGTGGCCAACGCCTGTGCGGTGCTCGGCCTCGACCCGATGTACGTGGCGAACGAGGGCAAGCTGGTCGCCTTCGTCCCCCGCGAGCGGGCCGACGCCGTCCTGGCCGCCATGCGCGCGCACCCGCTCGGCGCCGGCGCGGCCGTGATCGGGGAGACCGTCGAGGCGCACCCGGGCATGGTCGTGGCCCGTACCGGCCTCGGCGGCACGCGGGTGGTGGACATGCCGCTCGGTGAGCAGCTGCCGCGGATCTGCTGAGCGTCAGCCTCGGGCGCGGCGACCGCGGGAGGTGTCGAGGGTCCAGGTGTGGGTGCAGCTCGGGCACTGCAGGTGCACCCGGGGGCCCTTGTTGGCGATCAGGTAGCGCCAGTGCTCCGGACAGTTGCGGCGCTGCTCGCAGACCGTGCAGCCGCGCGCGTCGTCGCACCCGGGGCAGGCGACCCAGGCCCGGCGGGACCGGTCGGCGTGGGGGTCAAGGGGAAGTCGCACGGCCCGGCTCCTGACCGGGCAGCACGCCCGCCTCCACCAGCATCGTGTGGATCCGCCGCTGCTCGGCGTCCAGGCCCGAGTAGAGCAGCGCGTGCGCTGCCTCCTCCTCGCGCAGGACCGCGACCGGGTCCCACGCGGGCCCGAGCGCCGCCACGACCTCGGCCCGCCGCCTGACCTCCTCGGCGGTGAGGTCGATCGTGAAGACGAGGTGGTCGGGATCGGAGCCGTGGTTCATGGGGGTGCTTTCAGCCAAAACGAACGGTTTCCGCCACGTCTATCAGAGCGGCCACCCGGCGCGGAAGGGGCGGTGCATCCGGGGCGCTCCGGCCGGAAAGGCCCGCCATGATCAGGCAAAAGGTGCATTCGGGCCAGGAATATCGCCCGCCATGGGACATATGGCCCGTCTGGAACCTCCAGGGGTGCCAGGAGTGGATCACCGTCGGGCCGGCGCCTGTGACCGACCTCATGAGGTGGAGGCGGAGCCCTCCCGGCCGCCGGGCCCGTTCCGCGAGCGTCTTCCCCGCCGGGACCGCCCCGCGAGCGCCTCCCCGCCGAGGATCCCCGGGCCGGCCGCCGGAAACACCCACGGGCGGACGGGCGCCGGTGGATAGGGTGACCGCATGACAGCCCTCCATGACCAGGACCACGACTGGGAGCGCCGGATCGCCGCGCTCTGGGAGCGCGTCGACGAGCACGAGCCCGCCGACTTCCGTGCCCGCGTTGCCGGGCTCGCCGCCGAGCGGCCGGACGGGGACGCCGCCGCCCTCTTCGAGCAGGGCGCCGCACACGACTCCACCGGCCTGCCCGAGGAGGCCGTCGCGTACTACCGGCGCGCCCTCGACCTCGGACTCACCGGGCTGCGCCGCCGCCGCGCCGTGATCCAGCTCGCCAGCAGCCTGCGCAACCTCGGCCGGCCCGACCGAGCCGTCGAACTCCTCACCGCCGAGCAGGCCCTCCCCGCCGAGCGGCTCGACGCCGACGAGCGGGCCCTCGCCGGAGCCGTCGACGCCTTCCTCGCCCTCGCCCTGGCCGACACCGGCCGCGACCGCGAGGCCGCCTCCCTCGCCCTGGGCGCCCTCGCGCCCCTGCTGCCCCGCTACAACCGTTCGCTCGCCCACTACGCCCGCGCGCTCCTCACCGCCCCCGACGGCTCCTGAGCGACGGTGCGGCGAACCGGCCCGGGTGGAGGCCGAGTTGACCCGTCCGTAAGAGGGCCGACACCCGCACTCGCTACCCTGGGCCCAACGGCGACGGAAGGCGGGCGGGCGTGGGCTGGCTTCGGCGGGGACCCAGGCGGGACGGCGACGACGCGCCGAGGGATCCCGAGTTCGCGTACTTCTCCCGGAACGAGGCCGCGCTCTTCCGCGGCCGGGTCCGGGAGACCTTCGCCGAACTCGGCCTGGAGGTGACCGTCTACGCGGACCACGTCATCGACGACCGGAGACGCCGCTTCGGGCTCACCAACCTCGCCGCCGTCTGCCACCAGGACCGGCGCGGCCCCCGCGTCTGGCCCGGACTGATCCGCCGCCACGTCGAGCTGGTCGTCCGTGCCATGGACGGCCCCTCCGCGCTCGACACCCTGCCGCCCGAGCAGATCCGCTCCCAGCTCTACCCCCGGGTCGTCAGCGGCGACGGCATCGACGCCGGCTCCTTCGGCTACGCCAGGACCGTCGCCCCCGGCCTGTACGAGATCCTCGCGCTCGACCTGCCCGAGAGCGTCATGATGCTCACCGACGACGCCCTCGCCCGGCTCGGGAACCACGCGCAGCTCCGCGACCGGGCCCTGCGCAACCTGCGCGGCCTCCCCGTCGAGGGCCACGAGACCGTCCGCGACGCAGACGGCATGTCCTTCGAGGTCGTCCTCGGGGACTCCTTCTACACCGCGAGCCGCGTCCTCGACCTCGACGGGGTCGTCCGGCGCGTCACCGGCCTCCCGCTCGGCGAGCACGGCGCCCTGGTCGCCCTGCCCTTCCGGCACCAGCTCGCCTTCCACCCCATCCGGGACACCTCCATCATCCCGGCCCTCGGCGCGATGGCCTCCTTCGCCGCCACTGGCTACGAGGACACCCCGGGCGCCATCAGCCCGTACGTCTTCTGGTGGCGCGACGGCACCCTCACCCAGCTCAGCGAGCACGACGAGGAGCGCGGCGACCTGCGGATCGTCGTCGGCGACGACTTCCAGGAGCTCCTGGAACGGCTCATCGCCCAGGGTCCCGACCGCCGCTGACCGGTCGCGGCGCGGCCCCCCGCCGGGCAGGATGCTGTACGTCCGGGACGCAGCGGTCCGAGAAGGAGCCCCCTCATGTCGAGCACCCCCGACGGCGCCCCCGCCTCCTCCGAGGAGCCCGTGCCCTTCACCGCCGACGACTACCGGGCCCGGATGGCCCGCGCCGCCGAGTCCGCCGCCGACGCCGGGCTCGCGGGCCTGCTCGTCGCCCCCGGACCCGACCTGGTCCACCTCACCGGCTACCGGCCCACCGCGATCACCGAGCGCCTCACCGTCCTCGTCCTGGCGGCCGGACGGGAGCCGGTCCTCGTCGTCCCCGCCCTGGAGGCCCCCGACGCCGAGCGGTCCGCCGGGGCCGCCGCGCTCACCCTGCGCGACTGGACCGACGGCAAGGACCCGTACGCCGTCACCGCGCCCCTCCTCGACGGCGGCGGACGCTTCGGCATCAGCGACAACGCCTGGGCCATGCACCTCCTCGGCCTCCAGCAGGCCCTGCCCGGCACCTCGTACGTCTCCCTCACCGAGGCCCTGCCGATGCTCCGGGGCGTCAAGGACGCCCACGAACTGGCCCGGATCGCGGCCGCCGGGGCCGCCGCCGACCGGGCGTACGGTGAGATCCTCGGAGTCCGCTTCGAGGGCCGCAAGGAGACCGACGTCGCCGCCGACCTCGCCGCGCTGCTGCTGCGCTTCGGGCACTCCCAGGTCGACTTCACCGTCGTCGGCTCCGGGCCCAACGGCGCCGACCCGCACCACGAGGCCGGTGACCGGACCATCGAGCGCGGCGACATGGTCGTCCTCGACTTCGGCGGCCTCAAGGACGGCTACGGCTCCGACACCACCCGCACCGTCCACGTCGGCGCGCCCACCGACGAGGAGCGGCGCGTCCACGACCTCGTGCGGGAGGCCCAGCAGGCCGGTTTCGAGGCCGTGCGGCCCGGGGTGGCCTGCCAGGACGTCGACCGGGCGGCCCGCAAGGTCATCACGGACGCCGGCTACGGCGAGTACTTCATCCACCGCACCGGCCACGGCATCGGCGTCACCACCCACGAGCCCCCGTACATGATCGAGGGCGAGGAGCTGCCGGTCGTGCCCGGCATGTGCTTCTCCATCGAGCCCGGGGTCTACCTGCCGGGCCGCTTCGGCGTCCGCATCGAGGACATCGTCACGGCCACGGAGGACGGCGGGGCGCGCCGCTTCAACAACACCCCGCACGAGATGGCGATCGTGGAGTGACCGGGGCGGCGTGGGGTCAGCCGTCCGCCAGGACCACCGCCGACTCCGCCGGCACCCGCAGGACCCCGTCCTCCGCCGGCGGGTCGACCGGCTCCCAGGACGCCAGGACCCGGTCCCGGCCGTTGGAGCCGAGTGGGATCACCGCCGGCTCCTTGCCCAGGTTCACCGCCACCCGCAGGTCCCCGCGCCGGAAGACCAGCCAGCGGTCCTCCTCGTCATAGGCGACCTTCACGCCCCCCAGGTCCGGGTCCGTCAGGTCCGGCAGGGTGCGGCGCAGCGCGATCAGCTCCCGGTGCCAGGCGAGCAGCCGCTTGTGCGGGTCCTCCTCGCGCTCGGTCCGGTCCAGGACCGAGCGGTCCCGGGTGGCCCGGTCCTGCGGGTCGGGCACCTCGTCCTCGTCCCAGCCGTGCTCCGCGAACTCCCGCCGCCTGCCCCGCCGCACGGCCTCCGCGAGCTCCGGATCGGTGTGGTCGGTGAAGTACTGCCAGGGCGTCGTCGCCCCCCACTCCTCGCCCATGAACAGCATCGGCACCGACGGCCCGGTCAGGACCAGGGCCGCCGCGCAGGCGAGCAGACCGGGGGAGACCGAGGCCGACAGGCGGTCCCCGAGGGCCCGGTTGCCGATCTGGTCGTGGGTCTGCGCGTACCCGAGGAAGCGGTGGGCGGGGGTCCGCTCCCGGTCCACCGGCCGCCCGTGGTGACGGCCCCGGAAGCTGGAGTACGTGCCGTCGTGGAAGAAGACGTGCGTGAGCGTCTTGGCCAGCGCCGCCATCGGGGCCCGCGCGAAGTCGGCGTAGTAGCCCTGGGACTCGCCGGTCAGGGCGGTGTGCAGGGCGTGGTGGAAGTCGTCGTTCCACTGGGCGTGGAGCCCGACCCCGCCCAGCGCGCGCGGGGTCGTCGTGCGCGGGTCGCCCATGTCGGACTCCGCGATCAGGAAGTGCTGGCGGCCCTGCTCCCGCGCCAGCTCGTCCACGGCCGCCGACAGCTCCTCCAGGAACGTCAGCGCCCGGGTGTCCGCGAGCGCGTGCACCGCGTCGAGCCGCAGCCCGTCGATCCGGTAGTCCCGCAGCCAGGCGAGCGCGCTCCCCAGGAAGTACGCCCGCACCTCGTCCGAACCGGCCGCGTCCAGGTTCACCGCCGAGCCCCACGGGGTGTGGTGGGCGTCCGTGAAGTACGGTCCGAAGGCGGGCAGGTAGTTGCCGGAGGGGCCCAGGTGGTTGTGGACCACGTCGAGGACCACGCCCATGCCGAGCCCGTGGGCCGTGTCCACGAACCGCTTCAGCGCCTCGGGACCGCCGTACGGCTCGTGCACCGCCCACGGCGCCACCCCGTCGTACCCCCAGCCCCACGTCCCGGGGAACGGGCACAGCGGCATCAGCTCCACATGGGTGATGCCGAGGCCCGCCAGCTCCCCGAGGCGCCCGGCCGCCGCGTCGAGCGTGCCCTCGGGCGTGAAGGTGCCGACGTGCAGCTCGTACAGGACGGCGCCGCGCAGCCGCAGCTTCGGGGACTCGTTGCGCCAGGCGTGGGCGGAGTGGTCGACGACCGCGCTCCGGCCGTCGGGACCGTCGGGCAGCCGGCGGGAGCGCGGGTCGGGCAGCACGGGGCCGTCGTCCACGGCGAAGCCGTACCGGTCGCCGTCCCCGGCGGGCGCCACGCCCGTCCACCAGCCGTCCCGCTCGGCGTCCCTCTCCAAAGGATGGCCGCTGCCGTTCAGCTCCAGCGTCACCCGGTCACGGGCGTTCGGCGCCCACACCTCGAAGAGCACGGGAATCCCCTCGTCGTCGGAACCGGCCGGCCGTGCGGTGGGCACGGCCGGCCACCGCGACCATCCTGGCAGTCGGGACCCCTACGTGCCCGGCGCGTCCCACACGTGGTTGATCGCGCGCTCGAACGTGTCGTAGCCCGTACGGGCGAACGCGGCCGCCATCGGCGCGTTCCCCAGGTCCGTGGCCGCCCGGATCCGGGGCACGCCGACACCGGCCAGGATCCGGGTCCCCTCCGCAAGGACGTCGTCGATGTATCCGTGCCCCCGGTGGGCGGGCAGCACACCGATGTACGCGATCGTGTGGTGGTAGTTGTTCCGGGCTGGGACGACGAAGCCGACCGGCTCGCCGGTCCCCGGCAGCACCGCCACCCGCCACCACTCCCGGGGCGAGGAGTAGTGCGCGAACTCCTCGTCGTAGTGCCGCTCCGCCGCCTCCCGCGCCGAGAGCCCGGACGCCAGGTCGGCCCGCCCGTGCGCGTCGAGGGTGCCGTCGAGCACCGGGGCCATCAGGGAGACCAGGTCCTCGCGGTCCCGCACCGGACGGAACTCCAGACGCCCCGTCGGCTCCGGCACGGGGGTGCCGGGCCGCCACTCCAGGCGCAGCCGCTCCACGAGGGGGCGGGCGCCCGAGCGCTCCAGGACGGCGAGGACCGACTCCAGGTGCGACCGGACCTCCGGGTCCTCGCGCCAGTCGGCGGGGAGGAACCGTCCGTACTCGGGGCGCCGCGCGCCCGCCGGGACGACCGCCGCCGTCGCCGTCTCCAGGAGCCGCAGACCGACGTCGGCGCGCTCCTCCTCGGACAGCTCCGGGGCCAGGTCGAAGAAGTCGAGCGCCTGCGGTCCGGCGCCCGCCACGTGCGTCCACCAGGCGATCCGGCCGAGGAGCCGGTCGCCGTCCAGGGCCACCCACATCCACTCCGGGAGGCGGCGGCCGGTGGCGAGGTCGTCGGCGAGCTCGTGGTCGAGCGAGTAGGTGAGACGGAGGAAGAGGTCCAGCTCCTGCGGTCCTGCGAGCGGGCGTATCACGATCACGTGTGGTGTTCCCCTGGGGAGTTCGGTGACGAGGCCGGGCGACCGTAGCAGTGATCTTGGAGAAGGGGGTACGGAGTTTTCCGCGGGTCGGCGGGGGCGCCGGGGGCGGCGGGGTCGACGGGGCCCCGGGGTAAGCGGGGTCAGCGGGGGCAGCGGGGTCAGCGGGGTCGGCGGGGTCGGCCGCGCTGCGGGTCACCGGGGTCGGCCGTGGTCCCGGTGCGGCCCCGGCGGGGGCCTTCCCGGGGCCCTTCTGGACACTTCGGGCCCGTCGGGCCGACAATCTCGGGTGTGACGACCCCTTTCGAGCTTCCGGCGAACTCCCCTCGGCTGACCGACGCCGAGCGGGACCGCGCGCTGGTGCTGCTCCGTGAGGGCGCCGCCCAGGGCCGCCTCTCGCACGACACCTTCGTCTTCCGGATGGAGCGCGCGCTCCAGGCCCGCCGGCCGGACGAACTCGACCTGCTCGTCGCCGACCTGAGGACCGAGGGGACCTGGACCCGGCGCGCGGTGGGCGTGGTGGAGCGGATGTCCGCGTTCACGGCGAAGCTCGGGCGCGCCTGGCACGCGGAGCGGCTGCCGAAGCTGCTCCTTCCGCACCCCGGCCCGTATCCGCTGCGGATAGGCCGCGACCCGGTCAACGGACTGCGGCTCAGCCACGAGACCGCCTCCCGCCTGCACGCCGAGCTCTCGCTCCAGGGCGGGTTGTGGGTGCTGCGCGACCTCGGCTCGACGAACGGCACCACCGTCAACGGGCGCCGGGTGACCGGCGCGGTGGTGGTGCGGCCCGGGGACGTGGTCGGCTTCGGCCAGATGTCGTTCCGCCTCTCCCACGGCTGAGCGCCCCGCGACCCTACGGCCGAGGGCCCCGCGCCCCCCGACCGAGCACCCTCCCCGGCGCTCCCACGGCCGAGCCCGCCCGTGCTCCCACGGCCGGGCGCCCCTCTTCCGTCCCCGGCCGGGCGGCCCTGGAAGGTTCACCCGTTCGGCGGTACATGGTGGGCGGTGCGGAGCCCCGGATGGTGGGCTGGAGCGGACGCGGGCCACGTTCTCCGGCCGCGGCACCCACCGCCGACCGCAGGGGGCGTGATGACCGCCGAACCGACCCGAGGCATAGGCGACGACCGGCCGGAAGACCGGGGCGTCCGCGACGACCGGCCGGAGGAGTCCGGCGGGGCCTGGACCCGACTGCCGCTCATGCACCCCGCCACTCCCTCGGCCGCCACCCCCGTGGAGCCGGGCCCGCACCGCACCCCGTCCGTACGGAACGGCCGGAGCGCCGCGCCCCTCCCCGGCCGCGTGCGCACCGCGCCCGCCCCGGCCGCCGGCACCGGCCGCACCGGCGGGCGGACCGTGGCGCCGAGCCCCCTCGACCCGGGCGCCTCGCAGGACCCGCACGGCATCCACCGCAGGCTCCGCGAGGAGTTCCCGCTGACCTACGACCCGCTGCTGCGCGCCTGGGTCCTCAGCCGGTACGCGGACGTGGCCACGGCCCTCACCGACGGCCGCTTCACCCACGGGCACCGGCCCGGCGACCCGCCGTGCGTCCGCGCCCACGTCGACGTCGACACGGCCGCGCTGCGGGCCGTCACCGAACGCACCGCGTACGTCCTGGCCCGCCGGATCGCGGAGCGCCCGCAGGCCGACCTGGTCGCCGACTTCTGCCACTGGCTGCCCGCCGGAATCGTCGCCGCCGCCGTCGGCGTCCCCTACCGGGACATGATGCGACTCGTACGGGGCCGGGCGGCCGGAGCCCTCGCGGGGGAGTGCGGCACCCAGATCGCCGTACGGGAGAAGGCGCTCGCCTCCTTCCTCGGCAACGTCCTCTCCGACCCCGACCAGGTCGCCGCCCTCCGCGACGCGCCCGCCGCGCTCGTGGCCCGCGCCTGGACCGAGTCGCTGCGCCGCGACCCGCCCGTGCAGATCGCGGTGCGCCGCACCGCCGCCGAGGTCCCGGTGAGCGGCGGCACCGTTCCGGCGGGCGCGTCCGTCGCCCTGCTCGTCGGCTCGGCCGGCCGGGACCCGGAGCGCTTCCGGGAGCCCGACCGCTTCGACCCGCTCCGCGACGACCCGGGCCAGCTCACCTACGGCCCCGGCTTCTGCCCGGCCGTCCTCCTGGCCGGCATCGAGGCCGAGTACGCCCTGCGGGCCCTCTTCGCGGAGATGCCCCGGCTGCGCCTCGCCGACGGCTTCCGGCCCACCCCCGCGGGGCTCATCACCCGCGCCCCGCGCACCCTGATCGTCCGTCCGGGAGGCTGAGGCGTGACCCCA
This sequence comes from Streptomyces sp. NPDC055632, assembly GCF_053618675.1. Classification (NCBI taxonomy): domain Bacteria; kingdom Bacillati; phylum Actinomycetota; class Actinomycetes; order Kitasatosporales; family Streptomycetaceae; genus Streptomyces; species Streptomyces sp. NPDC055632. The sequence goes on from NZ_JBSHHY010000021.1 coordinate 54,257, forward strand.
CCGCCGCTGCTAGGGTGACGTGCGCTCGTCAACCGAGCCGTATTCATTACCACTTTCAACGGGGTTCGAAACATGAAGATGCGTCATGTCCGCGCACTCGCCGTCTTCGGTGTCGCGCTCGTCGCGCTGACCGGTGCCCGCGGTTCGGGCGGTGGCGGCTGCGACAACCACAGCAGCTCCGGCTCCAGCTCCAGCAGCTCCAGCAGCTCCAGCGGCGGCAGCGGCTCCCACCACGACAACGACGACAACAACGGCACCTCCGGCGGTTCCGTGTCCGGCGGTTCCAGCAGCGCGAACAAGGTCCTGCGCGACATCACCATCGACAAGTGCGCCTACGACGCGGCGACCAAGAACCTTACCGCGCGCATCACCATCAAGAACGACGGCGTGCTCGACTACGACTACGACGTCACGCTGCAGTTCAAGGGCACTTCCGCGGTCTCGGCGACCGCGACCACGACCGACATCGCGGTCACGGCGGGCGCCTCCGAGAGCGTCGACATGACCACCGAGTACCCCGGCACCGGCGACGGCTCCGAGTACACCAAGTGCGAGGTCACGCGGGCCAACCGCTCCTGACCCGCGCAGGAGGACGGGGGAGGGACGCGGACCGCGTCCCTCCCCCGTCCGTCATCCGGCCCCGTCCGTCATCCCGCCTCGTCCGGGATCCGGGCGAGCAGCGCCACCGGCCGCTCCTCGAAGAGCTCCGCCAGCTTCAGCTCCGTCGCCGGGCCGCCGGTGAACTCCCGCACCCCGCCCAGGGCGTCGGCCCAGCGGCCCTCCGGCAGCACCAGCTCCGTGTCCTGCCAGCCGCCCGCCTCCGCGAGCCGCAGCGGGAGCCGGGTCACCGCGGTCACCACCTCGCCCGCGCGGGCGAAGGCCAGGCAGTGGTCGGCGGCCGGCCCCTCGGCCGTCAGCGGCGCGTACGCGCCGCCGGGGCCGAAGGCCCCCGGACGCTCGCGCCGCAGCCGCAGCGCCGCCCGGACCAGGGCCGTCCGGTCGTCGTCCGGACCGGCCGCGAACGGCGCCCGGTTGTCCGGGTCGACGAGCGCCCGGTACTCCCGCTCCGTGTTCTGGTACAGCTCCGGCACCCCCGGCATCGTGAGCTGCGCGAGCAGCGCGCCCAGCGCGTGCGCCCGGATGTGCGGCTCCAGGGCGAAGGCCGCCTCCGAGGCCGCCCGGAGCGGGATCCGGCCGGGCCCGGCCGCCGCGAACTCGGCCACCGCCCGCTCGTACCCCTCGTCCGGCTCGGTCCAGCTCGTCCTGAGCCCGGCCTCCCGCACGGACTTCAGGAGCGCGGGCACCAGCCGGTCCGCGTCCGGCGTGCCGAGGCCGAAGGCCGTCTGCCACGCCGTCCACGCCAGGTGCTGGTCGGGCGCGGGCACCCCCGCCACCTCCCCGAGCAGCTCCGCCCACACCTCCGGGCACTGGGCGAGGACCGCGATCGCGGCCCGCACGTCCGCGCTCCGCTTGGTGTCGTGGGTGGACAGGACCGTGCCCGTGGCCGGCCAGTCCCGCGCGATCCGCAGGCAGTACGCGTGGAACTCCTCCACCGGCACCGCCGGGCGCCCCGCGTCGCCGCCCACCTCGTTCGCCGAGAGCAGCGGCGTGTACCGGTAGAAGGCCGTGTCCTCCACGGACTTGGCCCGCAGCGCCGAGGAGGTCTGCGCGAACCGGGCCCGGAACGACCGGTGCTCGGGCCCGTCGCCCCGCAGCCCGAGGGCCAGGTCCCGCACGAGGTCGACCGCCGTCGCCTCCTCCTCCACCGCGAACGCGGCCTTCGCGCCGCGCGCCGCCTCCGGGGTGATCACCTCCTCGCCGCCGGTCCGGTAGGTCCGGTAGACCGGCACCCGGACCAGGAGCTCCCTGATCGCGGTGCGCAGCGCCCAGGGCGCGTGGTCCCGCAGGGCGGGGTCGGCGGCGCAGATCCGCTCCGCGATCCGGGTGAGCGCGGCCGTCTCGGCGGCCAGGTCGTGCCCGGCCACCTCGTACGCGGCGCGCCGCTCGGTCGCCTCCCAGCGGCCGCCCCGGTCGGCGGCCTTGCCGACGAACCCCCGGTACAGCTCGGCGAGCGTGTCGGCGCCCACGGGGTCGGTGAACACCCCGTCGAGCCGCCGCAGCGCGTCGTACCCCGTGGTGCCCGCCACCGGCCAGGCGTCCGGCAGCTCCTCCGCACCGGTGAGGATCTTCTCCACCACCGTCCAGCAGCGTCCGCCGGTCGCCTTCGCCAGGTCCTCCAGATAGCCCTGCGGGTCCGCGAGGCCGTCCGGGTGGTCGATGCGCAGCCCCTCGACCACCCCGTCCGCGACCAGCTCCAGGATCTTCGCGTGGGTGGCCCCGAACACCCCGGGCTCCTCCACCCGCACCCCGATGAGGTCGGAGACGGTGAAGAAGCGCCGGTAGTTCAGCTCGGTGCGGGCGAGGCGCCACCAGGCGAGCCGGTACCACTGGGCGTCGAGCAGCTCGTCCAGCGGCAGCCCCTCCGTGCCGGGGCGCAGCGGGAACTCCTGGCCGTCCAGGCGCAGCACCCCGCCGGAGACCCGGAACCGGTCCCGTACCTCCGGGAGCCGGGCGGGCAGCACCGGGAGCAGCAGTCGGCCGTCCCCGGCCCGCCAGTCCACGTCGAACCAGTGGGCGTACGGCGAGTCGGGGCCGTCGCGGAGGACGGCGCGCAGCGCGTGGTTGTGGACCGGGGAGGCCGCCATGTGGTTGGGCACCAGGTCCACGACCAGGCCGAGCCCGTGCGCCCGCGCGGTCGCTGCCAGGGCCCGCAGCCCCTCCTCGCCGCCCAGCTCGGCCCGTACGGACCGGTGGTCGGTGACGTCGTAGCCGTGGGCCGAGCCGGGCACCGCCTCCAGGACGGGGGAGAGGTGGAGGTGGGAGACCCCGAGACCGGCCAGGTGCGGCACGGCGCGCTCGGCGGCCGCGAACGGGAAGTCCGGCTGGAGCTGGAGCCGGTAGGTGGCGGTCGGCAGGGCGGTGAGGCGCGAGAGCGGGGACGGGGCCGGAAAGGAGGTCATGCGAACGTACGTACCCCGCTGGAGGGCCTCTGTGTCATCGCCTCCGCGTCCGTCCGTGCCCACCGCGCCGGATTCCCTCGAAAGGATGACGCCGAACGGCCCCGCCGGTCTCCCGGCGGGGCCGTGGCCCGGAGGCGGCGATCAGGCCGGCCGGCGCAGCACGGTCAGGCTGAGCGGCGCGAGCCGCACCCGCTCGCCGCCCGCCAGCTCCGGCCCCTCGTGCGGCGGCATGCCCTGCGGGTCGGAGGTGTCCACGACCATGCGCCAGTAGTGGCCGTGGCTGTCCGGCACCGAGAACTCCAGCTCCTTCGACGAGGCGTTGAACATCAGCAGGAAGGAGTCGTCGGCGATCCGCTCGCCCTGCGTGCCCGGCTCCGAGATCGCGTTCCCGTTGAGGAAGACGGTCAGCGCCTGGGCGTGCGCCGCCTGCCAGTCCCGGGAGGTCATCTCCTCGCCCTCGGGCGTGAACCAGGCGATGTCGGTCAGCTCGTCGTGGGTGCCCTCGACCGGCCGCCCGTGGAAGAAGCGGCGCCGCCGGAAGACGGGGTGCTCGCGGCGCAGCCGCACCATCGCCCGGGTGAAGCGGAGCAGGGTCGCCTCCGCCTCGCTGTTCTCCTTGGGCCACTGGACCCAGGACACCTCGTTGTCCTGGCAGTACGCGTTGTTGTTGCCGTCCTGCGTGCGCCCGAACTCGTCGCCGTGACTGAGCATCGGCACGCCCTGCGACAGCATCAGGGTGGCGAGGAAGTTGCGCATCTGGCGGGCGCGCAGCTCCGCGATCCCGACGTCCTCGGTCTCGCCCTCCGCGCCGCAGTTCCACGAGCGGTTGTGGCTCTCGCCGTCCCGGTTCTCCTCGCCGTTCGCCTCGTTGTGCTTCTCGTTGTACGACACGAGGTCGCGCAGGGTGAAGCCGTCGTGGCAGGTCACGAAGTTGACCGAGGCGAGCGGACGCCGGCCGTCGTCCTGGTACAGGTCGGAGGAGCCGGTCAGCCGGGAGGCGAACTCCGCGAGGGTGCGCGGCTCGCCCCGCCACAGGTCCCGCACGCAGTCCCGGTACTTGCCGTTCCACTCGGTCCACAGCGGCGGGAAGTTCCCCACCTGGTAGCCGCCCTCGCCCACGTCCCACGGCTCGGCGATCAGCTTCACCTGGCTCACCACCGGGTCCTGCTGCACCAGGTCGAAGAAGGACGAGAGCCGGTCCACCTCGTGGAACTGGCGGGCCAGGGTGGCCGCCAGGTCGAAGCGGAAGCCGTCCACGTGCATCTCGGTCACCCAGTACCGCAGGCTGTCCATGATCATCTGGAGCACGTGCGGGGACCGCATGAGCAGCGAGTTCCCCGTGCCGGTGGTGTCGAAGTAGTGCGCGGGCGCGTCGTCCACGAGCCGGTAGTACGAGGGGTTGTCCAGGCCCTTGAAGGAGAGCGTCGGGCCCAGGTGGTTGCCCTCGGCGGTGTGGTTGTAGACCACGTCGAGGATGACCTCGATGCCCGCCTGGTGCAGCGCCCGGACCGCCGACTTGAACTCCAGGACCTGCTGGCCCCGGTCGCCCCAGGACGCGTACGCGTTGTGCGGGGCGAAGAAGCCGATCGTGTTGTAGCCCCAGTAGTTCGAGAGCCCCGCGTCCGCGAGCCGGTGGTCGTTCACGAACTGGTGCACGGGCATCAGTTCGAGCGCCGTCACCCCCAGCTCCTTCAGGTGCCCGATCACCGACGGGTGCGCCAGGCCCGCGTACGTGCCCCGCAGCTCCTCGGGGAGGTCCGGGTGCAGCATCGTCAGGCCCTTCACGTGGGCCTCGTAGATCACCGTGTGGTGGTACTCGGTGCGCGGGCGCCGGTCGTCGCCCCAGTCGAAGTACGGGTTGACCACGACCGAGGCCATCGTGTGCGGGCCCGAGTCCAGGTCGTTGCGCGCGTCCGGCTTCCCGAACGGGTAGCCGTACACCGCCTCGCTCCACTGGACCTGCCCCGACATCGCACGCGCGTAGGGGTCGAGCAGCAGCTTCGCCGGGTTGCAGCGCAGCCCCTGCTCCGGGGCGTACGGGCCGTACGCCCGGAACCCGTACCGCTGTCCGGGCATCACGCCCGGCAGATAGGCGTGCCGCACGAACGCGTCGGACTCGCGCAGTTCCACCGCCGTCTCCGAGCCGTCGTCGTGGAGCAGACACAGCTCGATCCTGTGGGCGGTCTCCGAGAAGACCGCGAAGTTGGTTCCCGCACCGTCATAGGTGGCGCCCAAGGGGTACGCCTGTCCCGGCCAGACCTGCATGGATACGACTATTCCTCTTCTGTCCGGGTTTTTCTGGATGGTCTTCGGCCAGATCCTGCCCGAAAGAGGCGCGAGTTCCCAGGACTTCGCCCGGTCCTGCCGGGTGACCGCCGACCGTGCGGGGGACGGGGAGGAAATGTGTACGAAATGACATCCCGCCAGTCGAGGGAACGGGCAACTCGGGAGACTCCGGACGGACCGCCTCCGGAGTCAACATCGGGTTCCGCCGCGTCGCCCCGGGCGGCGCCCGGCGCCCGGCCCCGGCCCACCGCCCGGCCCCCGCCGGCACCCCGGGGCGCAACCGCTATGAATCCGCTCACTCCACCCGATCTCGCCCCGTGGAACGGGCGCTTCCGGCTGGGCAGTTGAGGAAGGAGCCTGACGATCCTGCTGCACCGCCTCCCGCTCCCGGAGTACCCTTCCTTGATCGTTGTCGGAGTGGTCGAAACGAGTGTCCAGGAGCAGAAGGCGGTGCGCGGGTGAGCTCGGGAGGTCTGGAGCTGCCCCCAGGGGACGCGGATCGGGACGGAGGTCCGGCCGGCCCCGCCGAGGCGCCGCCCGGAGCGGCCGCACCCCCGGGGGCCGGTGTGCCGCCGGGCGCGGGCGCGCCCTCGGGGGCCGGTGCGCCGCCCGGCACCGTCGCCGTGACCAGGCCGGTCGAGATAGGGGCCGAGCTCGACTGGGACGCCGAGGCCTGGAGCGAGGTCCGCACCCGGGCCCAGCGCGCCGGCCGCGCCTACATCTGGCTGAATCTCGTCGAACAGCGCCTGCGGGCCGTCGTCGCCGCCGTCCTGCGGCCCGTGTACGAACCGGTCCACGGCGAGGAGTGGGTGGTCGCCGCCGCCGGCCCGGCCGGCCAGGAGTGGGTGCAGCGCGCGGTCGCCGTGCGCGAGGTCTCGCGCCGCAAGGGCTACCTCCTCGACCCGGCCGACGACAACGTCCTGAGCTTCCTCACCCTCCCGCAGCTCCGCGAGCTGATGGTGCAGCACTGGCCCTGCTTCGAGCCCTACTTCGACGACCGGCGCGAGGTCGAGCTCGCCCTCGACGAGCTGGAGGTCACGCGCAACGTGGTCTCCCGCAACCGGGCCCTCTCGCTGACCGTCCTCGCCCAGTCCGAACGCGCCTCCGCCCGCATCCTGGAGATCCTCGGCAGCGGGGCCGGGGTCCCGTCCGCCGACCGGCTGCCCGTGGACGCCGTCGAGGACCTCGTCGGCGACCGGTACGCGGACGTGGTGCAGGTCCACCCCGACCGGGTCCGGCTCCAGCGGCAGCTCCCCGCCGAGGACCTCTTCGGCGGCGCCCGCCGCCTCGACGCCACCGGCATAGGCCTGAACCTGCTCGTGCAGAACTTCTCCGGGCGCCGCATGGTGCGCCTCGCCGAGTCCGGCTGCCGGACCCGGCTCCTCTTCCTCAACCCCGCGAGCAGCGCCGTCAAGCGCCGCGAGCGCGAACTCGGCCTCAAGAAGGGCGAGCTGAGCCGCTCGGTCGAGATGAACATCCTGCACATGCGCCGGGTCCGCTCCAAGCTCCGCGACCCGGGCGCCTTCCAGATCCACGTCTTCGACGAGACCCCCCGCTTCACCGCCTACCTGGTGGACGGCGACGGCCCCGACGGGGTCGGCGTCGTCCAGTCCTACCTGCGCCGCGCCCGGGGCATGGAGGCCCCCGTCCTGGTGCTGCGCGGCGGCGGCCGGAACGTGGTCCGCCACGACCGGCACGCCCGCGACGGGGACCACGGACTGTTCGAGACGTACCGGGAGGAGTTCGAATCCGTCTGGCTCGACTCCCGGCCCGTCTCCTGATCCCCCGGTACGAGGGGGACCCGAGGCGGTTGTCAGTCCCGCGTGCGAGGGTGGTCAGTACCACGGGGGAGATCACGTAAGGAGGACCCGATGGCTTGGCACGGCGAGACGCTGGTCGGCTTCGACCTGGAGACGACCGGCACCGACCCGCTGGAGGCCCGCATCGTGACGGCCTCGGTCGTGGAGGTCGAGGGCGGGGGACGCGTCGCGCGGCGGCGGGACTGGCTCGCCGACCCGGGGGTCGAGATCCCGGAGCAGGCCGCCGCGATCCACGGCATCACCACCGAGCGCGCGACGGCCGAGGGCCGGCCGGTGGGCGAGGTGGCCGACGAGATCGCGCGGGCCCTCGCGGAGTACTGGGAGGACGGCGTCCCGGTCGTGGCGTACAACGCCTCGTTCGACCTCACGCTCCTCGCCGCCGAGCTGCGCCGCCACGGACTGCCCTCGATGGAGGAGCGGCTCGGCGGGACGGAGATCGGCCCGGTCGTCGACCCGTACACCATCGACCGCGCCGTCGACCGCTACCGGCGCGGCAAGCGGAACCTGGAGGCGGTCTGCGCGGAGTACGACGTCGTCCTCGAATCCGCGCACGAGGCCGCCGCCGACGCGCTCGCCGCCGTCCGGGTCGCCGTGGCGATAGCCGAGCGGCACCGGCGGGTCGCCGAGCTGAACCCGGCCGAGCTCCACGCGCGCCAGATCGACTGGTACCGCGCCTGGGCCGAGGACTTCCAGGCCTTCCTGCGCCGCAAGGGGAACGCGGACGCGGTCGTCGAGACCGCGTGGCCCCTGCGCGACGCGGTCGTCCCGGCGCGCTAGGGGCCGTCGGGACGACCGGTTCTCCTCGCGACCGGTTCTCCTCACGGCCGGTGCTCCTTGCGGCTAGTTCTCCTTGAGGAAGGAGAGCAGCAGCTCGTTCACCTTCTCCGGCCGGTCGAGCTGGAGCCAGTGGCCCGCGTCCTCGACCCGCTCGTAGCGCCAGCTCCCGGCGACGTGCTCGCCCGTACGGGACATCGAGCGCTCGGTGAGGAAGCGGTCGCCCGTCGACCAGACGCCCATCACCGGAACGGCCTCCGGAAGCGGCGGCGCCGACCTGTCCGCGCCGAACAGGGCCTCCGGCGGCAGCCCCGCCCGGTAGATGTTCAGCGCGGCCGTCAGCGCGCCCGGCGCCCGCAGCGGCTCGATCACCGACTCCGCGTCCGGGTGCTCGGCCAGCATCTCGCGCAGCTGCGCGAAGTCGTTCCGCGCGAGCCAGTCCTCGGCGACCCCGGCGAGCTGGAACAGCAGCATGTACCAGGAGCGCTGCCGCTGCTCCCAGCCCGCCTCCAGGTTCGCCGTCAGGTGCCCCACCGACAGCAGGGTCAGGCTCCGCACCCGGTCCGTCACCGCGTGGGCGAGGCCCTGGGCCACGCCCGAGCCCCAGTCGTGGCCGACCAGGTGGAACCGGTCCACGTCCAGCCGGGCGAGGAGTTCGAGCAGGTCGCCGGCGTGCTTCGCCGGGTGGTACGCCTCCGGGCCGCCCCCGGGCCGGTCCGACGCGCCGAAGCCCCGCAGGGTGGGGACCACGCACCGGAAGCCCGCCGAGGTCAGGGCCGGGACCTGGTGGCGCCACAGGTGGCGGCTGTCGGGGAAGCCGTGCACAAGCAGCACGGCCGGGCCCTCACCGCTCACCTCGACGTCCAGCGTGACGTCCGACAGCTCCACCCGCATCGCAACTCCCTGGTCCCGTCGTCCGGTTCGACGGGATCATGATGGCAGAGCGGGCGTGCCCCGGTCGGGTGCGGGTCAGAACGGGTACCAGCGCACCTCCGGGTCGCCGTCCCGCAGCGAGGCCACCCGCCGCTCGAACTCGGCCAGCGCCTTCGGGTTCGTCGGCGCGTGCTGGGCCACCCACGCGCAGCTCGCGGTCTCCCGCGCTCCGCGCAGCACCGCGCACCCCTCCCACTCCCGCACGTCCCAGCCGTACGCCTCCGTGAAGGCGTCGTACGCGGCCGGGTCGAGGCCGTACCGGTCCCGGGAGAGGGCCAGGACGACGAGGTCGTGCTCGCGCAGGTCCGAGGAGAAGGTCTCCAGGTCGACCAGGACCGGGCCGTCGGGGCCGACGTGGACGTTCCGGGGCAGGGCGTCCCCGTGGATCGGGCCCGGGGCCAGGTGCGGGGTCAGGGCGGCCGCCGCCGGGGCGAAGGAGTCGCGCCGCTCGCGCAGGAAGGCCGCGTCCGCCGGGTCGATCGCGTCCCCCGCGAGCCGCAGCCACCGCTCGACGCCGCCGAGCAGCTCGCGGCGGGGGAGCGCGAAGCCCTCCGGCTCCGGCAGGGCGTGGACCCGGCGCAGCAGCGGGGCGAGGTCCCGGGGCTCGGGCGGCCGGACCGCCCCGGGCAGCCGGTGCCAGAGGGTGACGGGGTGTCCCGCCACGAGCCGGGGCCCCTCCTCCGCCGCCCGCACGGCCGGGACACCGGCCTCCGCGAGCCAGGCGGCGAGCGCCAGCTCCCGTTCCGCCCGTCCGAGCAGCTCGGCGTCCCGGCCGACCTTCACCACCAGGTCGCCCACGGCGAAGACCGCGTTCTCCCCGAGCGCGAGGAGCTCGGCCTCCCCGGCCGGCAGCCCCGCCCCGTCCAGGACCTCCCGTGCCCGCGCCTCGTCCATCGACCTCTCCCTCACCTGTGCGTTCGCGTCGAAGTCTCGCATCCGCCCGGGCGCGGCGACCGGGCGCCCGCCCGCTATCGGAGCAAATGGACGGTTCGCGGACGGCCCGTCATTACGAAACCTTGTTGAAAAAGTCACAGTAGGGTGAAGGTCCTTCTCCCGCCCCCCTTCATCGGACAGTGTTCGAACCGGCCACCGTGCCGCCCCCCACGAGGCGCGGTGGCCCTTTCGCGCCCGGACCAGGGGAACGACCGCGACCAGGGGAACGACCGCGACGGCGGGTCCGGGCCGTAGGTTGGGGCCATGACGCAGACATACGCGGCGCTGCTGCGGGGCATCAACGTGAGCGGGCACCGGAAGGTCCCCATGGCGGAGCTCCGTTCCCTCCTCGAAGGCCTCGGCCACGGAGGCGTCCGCACCCACCTCCAGAGCGGGAACGCGGTCTTCACCACGGACACGGGGGCCTCGGAGGACGAGCTGACGGCCGCGCTCGAAGCCGCGATCGAGGACCGGTTCGGGTTCCGCGTCGACTGCCTCGTCCGGGACGGCTCCTACCTCGCCGCCGTCGCCGACGCCTGCCCGTTCCCCACCGCCGGGATCGAGGGCAGGCAGCTCCACGCCCTCTACTTCTCGGGCCCTCCCGACGCCGAGCGCTTCGCCGCGATCGACCAGGAGGCCTACCGTCCCGAGGCCTTCGCCCTCGGCGACCGGGTCCTCTACCTCTACGTCCCCGACGGCCTCGGCAGGTCCAGGCTGGGCGAGGTCGTCTCCCGGCCCGCCCTCTCCGAGGGGTTGGTGGTCACCGCCCGCAACTGGAACACGGTCCTCAAGCTGGTGGAGCTGACCCGGGAGGGCTGAGGGGGCGACCCGAGGGCGGCCGGCGCCTCCGACGGCGGCCCGCCCGTGGCTCGTTCGGGCAGGGCCGACGACGACGCCGTACGCCCGGGGCTCATCCCGGCAGGGCCGCCCCGGGGCGCAGGGGGTCGACGAGGACCCCCGGGTTCAGGATCCCGGCCGGGTCCAGGACCGCCTTTCCGGCCCGCAGGGCGGCGGCGAAGAGGTCGGGGCGCTGCCGGTCGTACCAGGGCCGGTGGTCGCGGCCCACCGCGTGGTGGTGGGTGATGGTGGCGCCGCCGGTGACGAGCGCCTCGGAGACCGCCTGCTTGATCTCGTCCCACTGCCGTACGGTGTCGCCCCACCGGCCCGTGGCGTAGATCCCGAAGTACGGTGCGGGGCCGTCGGGATAGACGTGGGTGAAGCGGCAGGTCACCACGCCCTCCGCGCCGACCTGGCGCAGGGCGTCGCGGGCCGCGGCGTCGACGGACGCGCGCAGGGCGTCGAACCGGTCCCAGGTGCAGGCCGTCTCGAAGGTCTCCACGATCATGCCCTGGGCGGCGAGGGCGTCCCGCTGGTAGGGCATGCGCAGGAAGGAGTCCCGCCAGGTGCCGGCCGCCCCGGTGCGCGCGGACCGGTCGGCGGCGTCGGTGTGGCGCGCCGGCTCGGACAGGGTGCCGCCGTGGTCCCGGCACAGTTCCAGGGCGCGTTCCATCCACGCGTGTACGGGATGGTCGGCGGACTCGAAGCCGAGCACCAGGACGGCGGTGGGCGACCCGGCGTTGACGAAGGCCTCGACGGGGTCCAGGAGGCGGCAGTTGGCCGGGTCCAGGCCGGACTGGGAGAGGGCGCGCACCGCCCGTACGCCCGCGTCGTGGTCCGCGAACCCCACCGAGGCGTCCGCGCGCCACCGGGGCCGGTCCTGGAGGCGGACCCAGGCCTGCGTGATGACGCCGAGCGACCCCTCCGAGCCGAGGAACATCCGGTCGGGGGACGGCCCGGCGCCCGAGGCCGGGAGCCGGCGGGACTCCACGACGCCGCGGGGGGTGACGACCCGCAGCGATTCGACGAGGTCGTCGATGTGGGTGAGGCGCGTCGCGAAATGCCCTCCCGCCCGGGTGGCCAGCCAGCCGCCGAGGGTGGAGAACTCGAAGGACTGGGGGAAGAACCGGAGCGTGTGGCCCGACGGGCGCAACTGCTCCTCCAGGTGCGGGCCGAGGACCCCGGCCTGGACGAGCGCGGCCCGGCTGGTGCGGTCGACCTCCAGGACCCGGTCCATCGCGCCCAGGTCCAGGCTGACCGTCCCGGCGTAGTCGTCGCCCACGCGGGGTTCGACGCCGCCCACCACGGACGAGCCGCCGCCGAAGGGGACGACGGCGACGCCCGCGCCGCCGCACCAGTCCAGGACGTCGACGACCTGCTCCTCCGAGGTCGGGCGCACCACGAGGTCGGGCACGTGGGGCAACTGCCCGAGCAGCGCCCGCACCACGTCGCGGAACGCCTGTCCGTGGCTGTGCGCGAGCCGGTCGCGCACGTCCTCGGAGGCGATCGGCGCCAGGGCCGGCGGTGGCTCGATCCTGCTCCGGCCGATGCCGAACGACTCGATCGCGGGGGGCTCGTGCACGGTCGGGTCGGCTCCCGGCAGCATCGCGACGGTGCGGCGGGCGAGTTCCTCCCGTTCCCGGCCCGTCACCGCGTCCTCCTCGTTCCCCCATCCCCACCACGAACGCGTCGTGCCCCTCATGAACGCACCGCCGATCCGGACGCCGGGTAAGTTACCTGCCGGTCACATTCGCACGGGGCGGGCCCGGGGACAAGACCGGCGACGACCGCGGGCGAGAAGATCCACAGAGGTGATCCACCGGGGTGGTCCGCCGCGGAATTCCCCGGCGCCTGGAGTTCGTCGACGCGACCGGTGTCACCCGGAGCGACAGATCCGTGGAGGGGGTCGGCGACGCGTACTGGTCCCAGGCGAAGGTGCCCGGGACCTTCCGGCAGGAACGCGACCCGAGCGAGTACCCGTTCGGCGGACAGGACGTGACCATGTCCCGGAGCTGGAGCGGGACGACCTGGCCGGCTTCATCAGGCAGGCCCGGCCCGCCCACGTGGCCTTCCGCGTCTCCTTCATCCGTCCTCCACCGGTGGGCCGACCCCGAGGAAAGGGCCTCGGCACGGCGGACCAGGGCCGTACGGGCCCTACGGCCTCACCCCGACGAACGTGTGCGTGATGCCCGTCTGCCAGCCCGGCTGCGGCAGCGCCCGCACGTCCGTGAAGCCCGCGCGGCGCAGCCGGCCGGCGAAGGCGGGCGCGGTGTCGAAGGCCAGGACGCTGCGCCACAGGTGCCGGTAGAGCACCTCGTCCCCGTGGCGGCGCCCCCACGGCACGACGACCGCGCCCATCACCGCCGACCACACCGCCCGGTGGGCGGCCCGGCCCCCGAGGGCGTACTCGTGGACGACCAGGCGTCCGCCCGGCCGCAGGACCTCCCGCACCCGGTCGAGGGCCCCGTCGGGATCCGCGACGTTGCGGAACAGGTAGGCGGCGAAGACCGCGTCGTACGGGCCGCGCACCCCGGCCTCCGCCAAACCCTCCACGGGCGCGTGCACGAAGGAGACCCCGGGCGGCCACGGCTTGCCCCGCGCCCGGTCGAGCATCCCGGCGGACGCGTCGACCCCGGTGACGGACGCCCCGGGCGCGGCCCGGAGCAGCGCCCGCGTCGACGCCCCCGTACCGCAGCCGAGGTCGAGCACCGACCACCCGCGGCCCGCGCCGGGCAGGGCGAGGCGGCGGGCGGAGCGGAGCAGGTGCCGGTGGTAGCCGGGGCTCGCCGAGGTCATCCGGTCGTAGGTCCGCGAGGCGCGGTCGAAGGCGTGGGCGAGGTCGGCGTCCCGCAACAAGGTCATGGCCTGCTCCTCCGTCATGGATTCCCGCACCGGCTCGCCGGGGGCTCCCGCACCGGGCTCCGCCCGTAGTGTCGCCCGTCCGGGGGGCGGACACGCGCGGCGCCGGGCGGTCATTGGGCCGGGCGGCCCAAGGAACGGTGCATCCGATGCCCCCGGCGGTACTGAATGACCCGTGAGGACGAAGAGATGCCGCCCGGCGAGCGAGGGGTGAACCGATGCGCGTGCCCGATCCACTTCAGGTAGACGAGGGGGTGCCGGCCGCCGTCGAGGACCACCTCGCCGCCGTCCTCCGGCAGCGGGCGGCCGACGCGGCGGACGCCGACCCGGACTTCGCGTCCGACATCGCCGACCGGGTGGCGGCCTTCGCCCTGGGCGGCGGCAGGCGGCTGCGCGCCGAGTTCCTGTGGTGGGCGATGCGGGGCAGCGGCGGCGGGGCGCGCGAGACACCGGCGGCCCTCGGAGTCGCGGCGGCCCTCGAACTGATCCAGACGTGCGCCCTGATCCACGACGACGTGATGGACGGCTCGCCCCTGCGCCGGGGCCGCCCCGCCGTGCACGTGCAGCTCGACGCGCTGCTCGGCACCGGGGAGCGCGCGCTGCCCTGCGGCACGTTCGGCGGCGCCGCCGCCGTCCTCGCCGGCGACCTGGCCCTCGCCTGGGCCGACGACGCCTTCGTCGAGTCCGTGGCGGGGCTGCAGTCGGCACCCCGGGCCGCCGGGGTCTGGCGGGTGATGCGCACGGAGATGGTCGCGGGCCAGTACCTCGACCTGCGCGGCCAGGTCACGGGCGACGGCTCGGCCGAACGGGCGGCGCGCACGGCCGTCCTGAAGACGGCCCTCTACTCGATGGGACACCCCCTGGCCCTGGGCGCCACGCTCGCCGGAGCGCCCGAGGGAACGGTCCGCGCGCTCCGCGAGGCGGGGCGGTCCGCCGGGCTCGCCTTCCAGCTCCACGACGACGTGCGGGGCGCCTTCGGCGACCCGGCGGCCACCGGTAAGCCGGTCGGCGAGGACATCCGGGAGGGGAAGGCGACCTACCTCCTGGCCGTCGCCGGGGAGCGGTGCGCCGAGCTGGGGGACCGGGCGGGGCTCGGACTCCTGGAGCGGATCACCGGCGGAGCCCGTACGACCGAGGAGGACGTGGACCGCGCGCTCGACCTGCTCGTCGCCTGCGGGGCCCGGGACCGGGTCGCCCGGCGGGTCGAGGAGCTGTGCGCCCGGGGCGCGGAGACGGTGGCGCGCGCCGGGCTCGCGCAGGGGGCCGCGGACCGGATCGGAGAGCTCTTCGGAGCGGCCTGCGGACTGGAACCGGGACGCGCCACCGCCCCGCCGGAACCGCCCGCGCCACCCGCGCCCGCCGTCCCGCCCACCCTTCCGGTCCTGATCGGGGAGGCCCGGTGAGGACGATCACGGGACCGACGGACCACGTCGTCGTGGTGGGCGCGGGCCTCTCCGGGCTCGCCGCCGCCCTCCACCTCCTCGGCGCCGGACGCCGGGTGACCGTCGTCGAGAGCGACCCGCTCCCGGGCGGCCGCGCCGGCCGCCTCGACCTCGGCGGCTACCGGACGGACACCGGGCCGACCGTCCTCACCATGCCCGACCTCCTCGACGAGGCCTTCCGGGCGGTCGGGGACTCCCTGCGCGCCCGGGTCGACCTCGTCCCGCTCCACCCGGCCTACCGGGCCCTGTTCGCCGACGGCACCCGCTTCGACGTGCACACCGACGCCGATGCCATGGAGGCCGAGGTCGCCGCCTTCGCCGGGCCCCGCGAGGCCGAGGGGTACCGGCGGCTGCGCCGCTGGCTGGAGGAGCTGTACGGGCTCCAGAAGCGCCGCTTCATCGACGCCAACTTCGACTCGCCCGCCCAGCTCCTCCACCCCGACCTCGCCCGGCTCGCCGCCCTCGGCGGCTTCGGCCGGCTCGACCGGGCCGTGGGCCGCTTCCTGTCGGACGAGCGGCTGCGGCGCGTCTTCTCCTTCCAGGCCCTGTACGCGGGCGTGGCGCCCTCGCGGGCCCTCGCGGCCTACGCGGTGATCGCCTACATGGACACCGTCGCCGGGGTGTACTTCCCGCGCGGCGGGATGCACGCCGTACCGGCGGCCATGGCGGACGCGGTGGTACGGGCCGGCGGCACCGTCCGGTACGACGAGCCGGTCACCGCGCTCGAACGCCGGGGCGAGCGCGTCACCGCCGTCCTCACCGAACACGGCCGGATCCCCTGCGACGCGGTGGTCCTCACCCCGGACCTGCCCGTCGCCTACGGCCTCCTCGGCCGCGAACCCCGCCGCCCCGTCCGGCTGCGGCACTCCCCGAGCGCGGTCGTGATCCACGCCGGGACGGACCGCACCTGGGACCGGCTGGCCCACCACACGATCTCCTTCGGGCACGCGTGGGAGGGCACCTTCCACGAACTGATCGACCGGGGCCGCCTGATGAGCGACCCCTCGCTCCTCGTCACCCGGCCCACGGCCACCGACCCCGCGCTCGCCCCGCCCGGCCGCCACCTGCACTACGTCCTCGCCCCCTGCCCGAACACCCGCGTCGGACCGGACGCCGCCCACTGGGGCGAACTCGGACCGCGCTACCGCGACGCGCTCGTCCGCGAGCTCGAACGCCGGGGCCTCGACGGCTTCGGCGACGCGATCGAGGAGGAGGCCCTGGTGACCCCGGCGGACTGGACGGCACGGGGGCACGCCGCCGGCACCCCCTTCTCCGCCGCCCACACCTTCGCCCAGACCGGCCCCTTCCGGCCCCGGAACCTGGTGCGGAGCACGGCCAACGCCGTCCTCGCCGGCTGCGGCACCACCCCCGGCGTGGGCGTCCCCACGGTGCTCCTCTCCGGGAAGCTCGCGGCGGCCCGGATCACCGGCGGCCCCGCCCGACCCGGCCGGCGCCCCGCGCCACCGACGGCGGACCGGACGCGGATGCCCGGCGCGAGCGGAGCCGCGCGATGACGGCCCGGGAGCTGGACGCGGCCGGCATCACCGACCCGCGCCTGCGGGCCGCGTACACCGCCTGCCGGCGCCTGAACGCCCGCCACGGCAGGACGTACTTCCTGGCCACCCGCCTCCTGCCCGTCGACCGGCGCTCGGCCGTCCACGCCCTGTACGGCTTCGCGCGGCGCGCCGACGACATCGTCGACGACTTGGGCACCGACGCGACGACGGAGGAGCGCTCCGCCGCCCTGGACGTCCTGGAGAGTCAGTGGCGGCACGCCGTCCAGGGCGGGGAGGTCCGCGAACCGGTGGTCATGGCGGCGGCCGACGCCCGCGCCCGCCACCACATCCCCGAACGCCACTTCACCGACTTCCTGGCGTCGATGCGCAGCGACCTGACGGTCGAGCGGTACGCGACGTACGCCGACCTCCACGCCTACATGCACGGCTCGGCGGCCGTCATCGGACTCCAGATGGTCCCCGTCCTCGGGACCGTCGTCCCCCGCGCGGAGGCCGAGCCGTACGCGGCGGCCCTCGGCCGGGCCTTCCAGCTCACCAACTTCCTCCGGGACGTGGGCGAGGACCTCGACCGGGGCCGCGTCTACCTGCCCCTGGACCTCCTCGCCGCGTACGGCGTCGATCCCGACCTGCTGATGTGGAGCAGGATGACCGGCTGCCGGGACCCCCGGATCACCGCCGCGCTGCGGGCCGCCGCCGCCCTGACCCGGGGCGTCTACCGCGAGGCCGAGCCCGGCATCGCCCGGCTCGCCCCCGTCTCGGCGCCCTGTGTGCGGACCGCCTTCGTGCTGTACCGCGACATCCTGGCGGCCATCGAGCGGGACGGGTACGCGGCGGTGCACCGCCGGGCGGTCGTCGGCCGCCGCCGCCGGGCGGCCGTGGCGGCGCGCGGCCTGGTGGGCGCCCTCGCCGCCCGCACCCTGCCGGAGCGCGCCCGCACCGCCCCCGCCGTCCCGGCCGTGCCGCGCACGGAGGTGCGCAGGACGTGGGCGAGGAGCGGGGCCGAACTCGACCGCGCGACGCGGACGGCGGACACGACGCACACGACGCACACGACGGGGACGATGGGGACGGCAGGGACGACGGGGGGCGGTGAGCGGTGAGCGCGATGCGGAGGCCGGAGATCCCGCTGCGGCTGCGCCGGAACGCCGTCGCCTGGGAGCGGCAGCGGCCGACCTGGCGGGACGCCAAACCGGCCCTGATCGCCGAGGCCCTCGACCGCGCCCGGACCCGCCCCTCGGGCAACTGGTTCGTCGTCGGCGGCAGCCGCGACCTCAAGGACGGCAGGCCGCTCGGACGGACCGTCGCGGGCACCGAGGTGGTCCTGTGGCGCGACGACGGGGGCACGCCCCACGCGGGCCCGGGGGCCTGCCCGCACCTGGGGGCGCCGCTCAAGGACAGCGTCGTGCGGTGCGGGACGCTGATCTGCCACTGGCACGGACTCGCCCTGGACGGCGGCCCCTTCGCGGGCTGGGCACCGTGGCCCGTCCACGACGACGGGACGCTGCTCTGGGTCAGGCTCGACCGGGCGGGCGGCGAGCCCCCGACGGAGCGGCCCCTCGTGCCCGGACGCCCGCCCGCGGACGGGGCGGTCGCCGCCGTCTACACGGGCGTGGGCACCTGCGAACCGGAGGACGTCGTCGCCAACCGGCTCGACCCCTGGCACGGCGCCTGGCTCCACCCGTACTCCTTCGTCGACCTGGAGGTGCTGCGCACCCCGACGGAGGAGGACGACGAGCTGGAGGTGGAGGTGTCGTTCAAGGTCGCCGGGCGGGTCGTGGTGCCCGTCCGGGCCGTCTTCACCGCGCCCGGCCCGAGGACGGTCGTCATGCGGATCACGGCGGGCGAGGGGACGGGATCGGTGGTCGAGACGCACGCGACGCCCCTGACCCCGCCCGGCGCCCGGCGCCCCCGCACGGCCGTCGTGGAGGCCGTCGTCGCCGGCTCGGACCGGCGGGGCTTCGCCGTGGCCCGCCTGGCGACGCCGCTCCTCCGCCCGGCGATGCGGGCGGCGGCGGCCCGCCTGTGGCGCGACGACCTGGCGTACGCCGAACGGCGCTGGTCCCTGCGGGCGCGGGGGCTGTTCCCGGGCTGACGTACGGCGTTGGGGCCCGGGACTTCCCGTACAGCGGCCGGTTCAGTACTCCCCGTACGCCCGGGCCGCCGCCCTCAGGACCGCCGACCGGCCCCGCCGGGGCACCGTCCACAGCGTCTGGCCCCGCAGGCCCCAGCGCCACAGGTGCGCGTTGGCGGCCAGGAAGCCCGTGGTGGCGGCCCGTTCCATCAGCGCCACCGGGAGGTCGGTGCGGACCAGGTCCCCGGCGACGGTGACGGTGGGGTCGGGGGTGTCGACCGAGGGCCGGTCCGCGTGGCTCCCGACGGCGAAGAGCGGGCAGTCCCGCCGCCACTCGTCGCGCCGGTCGACGATCCGCGCGGCCGCCGTCTCCGGGTACACGCGGTGGAGGCGTTCGACCAGCTCCCGCGCGACCGGTTCCGGACCCGCCGCCGCGTCCGCCGCGTAGGCGTGCAGCTCGACCACGGAGCCGCCGGTCTTCCCGGCCCAGCGGGCGGCCTCGCCCTCCCACCGGTCGAGGACGCTGATGTTGTCCAGCGGGCCGTGGCCGCCGGTCCCGAGGAAGCCGGGCCGGTCGGGGGCCACGGGACGGTCCAGCCAGAGCCGGGTGACCAGGAACGGCGGGGCCGTGCGCAGCGCGGCGACCCGGGCGCGCCAGGACTCGTCGCACAGCGAGGGCGAGGCCGCCGCGACGGCCCGGAGCCCGCCGGTGTCGAGCGCGAGGACCACCGCGTCGACGCGCTCCGTCCCGCTCGGGCCGTGCACCAGGTGGCCCCCGCCCGGCGAGGAGTCGATCCGGGCGACGGGGGCGCCGGCGCGGATGTCGACGCCGTGACCCTCCAGGTAGCGGGCGAGGGGGTCCCACAGGGCCTGCGGATAGGGCTCGTCGGGCACGTCGAAGAGCAGCCCCTCGGAGGAGCCCAGGAAGTAGATGTGGAACATCAGGGCGAGTTCGGCCGCCGACAGCTCCCCGGGGTCGGCGAAGAAGCTGCGGGAGAAGACCTCGAACGCGAGGTGCCGGGCCTTCTCCGGGAAGCGGATCCGGTCGAGCAGCTCCCGCGCGCTCACGTCGTCGTACCGCCGGTGGACGCCGGGCAGGCGCACGTCCAGGAGGGGCAGCGCGGCCCGGGGGTTCATCCGGGCCAGGTCCCGCGCGCCGAAGGAGGGGCTGAGCGCGGCGAAGCCCACGGCGCTCCACGGCGGCGTGCGGGGCACGCGCGCGAAGCTGTCGTACAGGCCCGAGCCGTGCAGCAGGGGGTAGTCGGGCAGCGGCCGCAGCCGCTCCAGACCCGGATCGACGCGCCTGAGCAGCCCGCGCAGGTTGTAGTACTGCCGGAAGAAGGCGTGGAAGCCCCGGCTCATCGTCGCGGCGGAGCCGTCCGCGAGCTCCACGGGCCACCCGGCGAGCCGGCCGCCGAGCGACGCCTCGCGCTCGTACAGGGTGACGCGGACCCCGCGCTCCGCGAGGACGGTCGCGGCGGCGATCCCCGCGATCCCGCCCCCGACGACCGCGCAGCGCGGCCCGTCCCGGCCCGCCCGGTCCCGTCCGGGGTGCGCGGGCAGGACGGCCGCCCGGCGGTCGCGGCCGCGGCGCGGCACCGGGGGCCGCTCCGGGGCCGCGTGGTGGTCACGACCGGTCATCGGGGACCGCTCCGGGGCCGAGGGGTGGTCACGACCTGTCATCGGGGGCCTCCTGGTGCGGTCCCGGGCGGGGGCGCCGGGGGAGTAGGGGGACTTCGGCCGCCGTGCGGAGCATGGCGGGGACGGGCGTGCGCAGCCCGATGGAGAACTCCTCGGCCGGGCCGGTGGCACCGTCCAGGAAGCGGAGCAGGCGCTCGCAGGGGACGCGGGCGAAGAGCCCGGTGAAGAAGGCCGGGCCGTCGATCCGTCCCGTGTCGAGGCCGCGCAGCAGGACGGAGTCCATCGCGAGCGCCCGGGAGGAGTACGCGGACGGGGGCACCGGGCGGCGGCCCCGGTGCAGGGCGTCCGCGACGGCGCGTGCCTGCCGCTGGATCGCCGCGAAGGCGTACCCGGTGGAGGGACGGACGGCCCCGCCCGCCGCCCCGACCCGGAAGACGTGCCGGCCGGCCTCGCGGGGGTGGCGGCCGTCGCTCATCGGGATGACCCCCTGCTCGGTGTCGAGCACCCGGAAGGGGCCGAGCCGCAGCACGTCCCGGGTGTACCGGGCCAGGGCCCGGTCGTAGGCTGCGGGCGTCAGCGGGGCCCGGCCGAACTCGGTGTACTCGACGAGCGCCTCGTACGGGCCGGTGGGCAGGACGTAGCCGAAGGAGAGGCCGTGCGCCGGCTGGGGCGTGCGGAAGTCCATCAGCTCGACGACGTCCGGCGCGAACACCGGCCGCTCGGTCCGCACGAACCAGCCCCGGAAGTGCTGGAGCAGGGCGGTGCGGGCGGGCGGCGCGGCGGCGGGCGGCCGGGAGTCGAAGACCCAGCGGGCCGGGAGCCGCGAGACGGTCCCGTCGGCCGCGCGGCAGACCACGACGGCGCCGCCCGGCCCGTCGGCCACCTCCTCCACGACGGCCTCGACCCGGCGCAGCGCGGAGAGCCTCGGCCGCAGGCCCCGCTCGAACTCCCCGGAACGCAGCATCTTGTACCGCAGGCCGCCGAGGGACCGCACGGGACCGTCCCCGTCCGGGCCCCGCACCCGGAGCCCGCCCCAACTCGCGGTCAGGAAAGGGTCGTACGCGCCGGACCCCGCCTCCCAGAAGCACCAGGTGCGCTCCGGGGGCCGCAGCGGGCCCGGCGGGGCCTCGACGAGGGTGACGCGGGGGGCGGGGACGCCGTCCGGGGGCGCGAGCAGCCGCCACGCGAGGGAGAGCCCGGCCGCGCCGCCCCCGACGACGACCACCTCGGTGCCGGTGTCCACGGGCGTCCGTCACCTCCCCTCACGTCACCTCGGAAGCGGTCCCGGTGGGTGTACCCGGGAACGGGGGCGATGCGTGGCCCCGTGCTGCATTCGGCCCATCGGGGGGCGGCGGATGCGGAGGGAGGAGAGGTGTCGCGAAAGTTCGGGGCCGGGTGACGGGCCCCTCATGGGCCGGGTCGGCTCAGCCGGCCGCCGCCGTCACCCGCTCGGCCGCCCGCGCCGCCCCGTCGTACCGGGCGAGCAGCAGTCGGGCCAGCTCGGGCGAGGGGCCCAGGACGTCCGCCAGGACGTCCGCCTCCGCCGCGCCCGCGGCGATCCGGTCCGGGAGGCGTCCCGGCGCGATCACGTACGGGGCGACCGCCACCTGCCGCACGCCCGGCTCGGCGCGCAGCGTCCGTACGGCGTCTTCCGTACGGGGGAAGCCCCCGGCAGTCACAGCGGAGGCGAACGCGGGCCGCACGGAGCACCAACCGGTGCGCCGCAGCTCCCGCGCCGTTTCTGCGATCACCGCGATCGCCTCCGGGTCGGTGGAGCCCGCCGAGGCCAGGACGACCCCGGTCGCGCTCTTGTCGCCGGGCGCGAGCCCGGCCTCGTACAGCCGCCGTTCCACCGCCGCGACGAGCAGCGGCGACGGGCCCAGGACCTCCGCCTGCCGGATCCGCAGCGCGGCGGGGGCCTGCCGCAGGACGGCCGGCACGTCCGCCTTCGCGTGGAAGGCGCGGGTCAGGAGCAGCGGCAGCGCCACCACGTCCCGTACCCCCTCGGCGGCGAGCCGGTCCAGGACCCCCGTCACCGACGGCAGGTTGAAGTCCAGGAACGCCGTCTCCACGCGCAGCCCCGGCCGCAGCGCACCGGCCCGGCGCACCAGCGCCTGGACGGTGGCCGCGTGCCGCGGGTCGCGGCTGCCGTGGGCGATCATGAGGAGGACGGAGGGGTGGTTCACGGTGGTTCAGAGCTCACTTCACGAGCAGGCCGCGGCTGCGGAGCACCCACCGCTCCAGCGGGCTGAAGATCAGCAGGTCGATCGCGATGCCGACGATCAGGATCAGCAGGATCGCCAGGAACACGCCGGGCAGGTCGATGTTGTTGCGGCCGTTCTCCAGGAGCTGGCCCAGGCCGAGGCCCAGGTCGGGGGAGGAGGCGATGATCTCCGCGGCCATCAGCGAGCGCCAGGAGAACGCCCAGCCCTGCTTCAGGCCCGCCAGGTAGCCGGGCAGCGCGGCCGGGAGGACCACGTGCCAGGTGCCCTTGAGACCGGTGGCGCCCATGGTGCGGCCGGCCCGCAGGAACAGCGGCGGGACCTGGTCCACGCCGGAGACCAGTCCGTTGGCGATGGACGGGACGGCGCCGAGCAGGATGACGGTGAACATCATCGCGTCGTTCAGGCCGAACCAGAGCACGGCCGGCGGCACCCACGCCACCGAGGGCAGCGACTGCAGACCGGACAGGATCGGACCGATCGCGGCGCGCACGAACTTCACCCGGGCCACGAGCAGGCCCAGCGGGGTGCCGATGGCGAGGGCGAGCAGGAAGCCCGCCAGGCCCCGGGACACGCTGGTCCAGATGACCTCCAGGAGGGTGCCCTGGAGCCACATGTCGACCAGGCCGTCCCACACCGCGGACGGCGCGGGCAGCTTGGTCTCCTCGGTGATCCCCGCGGAGACGAGGACCTGCCAGACGGCGAGGACCAGGGTGACGGCGAGGGCGGGCGGGAGGACCTTCTTGACGAGGACCTCGCGGACCGGGGTGCGGCGGATCTCGACCGCGTCCAGGGCGTCGAGCCCGGCCTCCAGACCGGCGAGGTCGTCCGCCTTGGCCTTCGGGGCGGTGTCAGTGCTGGCCATGGCGGCGGATCTCCCCACGCAGGTGTTCAGTGATCTCGACGGACAGCTCGGCCACGTTCGCGTCCTCGATGCGGCGCGGCTGCGGGATGTCCACGGTCCACTCCTTGGCCACCCGGCCGGGCCGGGAGGAGAGCAGGACCACGCGCTGGGCGAGGCGGACGGCCTCGCGCACGTTGTGGGTGACGAAGAGGACGGAGAGGTTCGTCTCCTCCCAGATGCGGGTGAGCTCGCCGTGCAGCACGTCGCGCGTGATGGCGTCCAGGGCCGCGAACGGCTCGTCCATCAGCAGGAGCTGGCTGTCCTGGGCGAGCGCCCGGGCGAGGGCCACCCGCTGCCGCATGCCGCCGGACAGCTCGTGCACCCGCTTGCCGTACGCGCCGCCGAGCCGGACGAGTTCGAGCAGCCGCTCGGCCTCCGTCCCGCGCTCGGCCCGGGGCACTCCGCGCAGCCGCAGGGCGAGTTCGATGTTCTTGCCCGCGGTCAGCCACGGGAAGAGGGCGTGCTCCTGGAACATCAGGGCCGGCCGGCCGCCCGGGGTCGCGATGGACCCCTGGGTCGGCCGGTCCAGTCCCGCGACCAGGTTCAGGAGCGTGGACTTGCCACACCCCGAGGCCCCCAGGATGGTGACGAACTCGCCGGGCGCGACGTCGAGGCTGACGTCGTCCAGGACGAGCTGGGTACCGGCCGGGCCGGTGAAGGACTTCGAGACGTGCTCGATCCGGGCGGCGTGCGTCCGCTCCGCCGCCGTGCCCTCGGCCGCCTTGGCGAGCGTCGTGGCCATGGTCGTCACCTCCTGGGGTTCGTGGATTCGCCGTCGGTTACTTGGCGCCGAGACCGGCGTCGGAGACCTCGGGCTTGCCGGCGGCCTTCAGCACCTTGTTGAGGAGCGTCAGGTCGTAGATGCCGGCCAGGTCGGGCTGCTTGATGAGCCCGGCCTTGACGGCCCACTCGGACTGGGTCTTCAGCGTCGTGGCCAGCGGGTCGTCGGTGATCGCGATGCTGGGCCACGCCGGGTCGATGACCTTGGCGTCCAGGGCCTTGCCGCCGAGGCTCTTCAGGGCCGCGTTGGCGGACTCCTTCGCCTTGTCCGGGTTGGCGTTGATCCACTCGTTGGTCTTCACCGTCCCCTTGAGGACGGCCTCGACGACGTCCGGGTGCTCCGCGAGGAACTTCTGCGACACGATGATGTTCGTGATCACGAACTTCTTGTCGGGCCACAGGCTGGTCTCGTCCAGGAGGACGGACCCGCCCTGGGAGACCAGCTTGGACGCGGTCGGCTCGGGCACCCAGGCACCGTCGATCGAGCCGGACTTGAAGGCGTCCGGGGTGACCTTGTTGTCCGTGCGGACGACCGAGACGTCGCCCTTGCCGGACTCGGGGTCGACCTTCCAGCCCTTCTCGGAGATCCAGTTGAGGAGCGCGACGTCCTGCGTGTTCCCCTTCTGCGGGGTGGCGATCTTCTTGCCCTTGAGGTCGTCCAGGGTCTTGATCTTCGCCGGGTTCACGACCAGCTTCACGCCGCCGGAGGCGGAGCCGGAGACGATCCGCAGGTTCTGGCCCTTGGACTTGACGTACGCGTTGATGGAGGGCGAGGGGCCGATGAAGCCGATGTCGAGGGAGCCGCCGTTGAGCGCCTCGATCTCGGACGGGCCGGCGTTGAAGGTCTGGGGCTTCAGCGTGGTGGCGCCCAGCTCCTTCTGGATCAGTCCGTCCTGGACGCCGATCAGCGCGGTGGCGTGCGTCAGGTTCGGGAAGTAGCCGATCCGCACCTCGGAGGCGGAGAGCTTCTTCGCGTCGGCCGCGACCGGAGCCTTCTTGTCGGAGGACTCGTCCTTCTTCGCGTCGGAGCCGTAGCCGCACGAGGCGAGCGTGCCGATCAGCAGGGGCAGGGCGGCGGCGGCGACGATGCCGCTGCGCAGCGTCTTACGGGTGGTGCGGGAATTTCCGATGGCAGACACGCGAGGCTTTCCTCTCGGCACGTGGTCTCATGACACACGTCTTCGGCGGTGGGACAGGGGCGGGTACGGCTCGTGGGGGGTGCGGGCGCGCAAGCGGTGCGCGTACGTCATCGCGCACATCGCGCCACCCCTCCCTGGCCGCTGCCGAGGGTGCCGCTGCCGACGCGGCCCCCCTCCTTCGCGAAGGTCGAGTAGATGTCGGAGAGCATGTCTAGAAGTCCCATCCTTCCTCGTCCTCGGTCGCCGCGACGGCCTTGGCGGTGGCGAAGGACTCGCCCGCCATGCCGGCCGCGAGCGTGGTGCCGTCCGCCGGGTCGATCAGCAGGAACGAACCGGTGCGGCGTGAGTCCGCGTACGCGTCCAGCGCGAGCGGTTCGGCCGTGCGGACCACCACACGGCCGATGTCGTTGGCGACCAGCTGCCCGGGGTCCGGGTGCTGGGAGAGGTCGTCCAGGGTCAGCCGCGAGGGGATGTCCTTGACGATCGCCTTGACCGTGCGGGTGGTGTGCTTGAGCAGGACCCGCTGGCCGACCGCGAGCGGCCGGTCCGCCACGTGGCAGACGGTCGCCTCGACGTCCTGGCTGGTGGCCGGGGCGTCGCCGGTCGGGGCGAGCAGGTCGCCGCGCGAGACGTCGATGTCGTCCGCGAGCCGGATCGTCACCGACTGCGGCGCCCACGCGATGTCGACGGCCTCGCCGAGCGCGTCGATCGCCGTGATCGTGGAGGTCTTCCCGGAGGGCAGTACGGTGACCTCCTCGCCGACCCGGAAGGCCCCGGCGGCGATCTGGCCGGCGTAGCCCCGGTAGTCGGGGTGCTCGGCGGTCTGCGGCCGGATCACGTACTGCACGGGGAAGCGGGCGTGGCAGGCCGTCAGGTCGTGGCTGACCGGGACCGTCTCCAGGTGCTCCAGGACCGTCGGACCGCCGTACCAGTCCATGTTCGCCGACGGCTCCACGACGTTGTCGCCGGCCAGCGCCGAGATCGGGATCGCCGTGATCTCCGGGACGCCCAGCTCGGAGGCGTACGTGGTGAACTCCTCGGCGATGGCGGCGAAGACGGGCTCGGCGTAGTCGACGAGGTCCATCTTGTTCACGGCCAGGACCACGTGCGGGACGCGGAGCAGGGCGGCGACGGCGGCGTGCCGGCGGGTCTGCTCCACGACGCCGTTGCGGGCGTCGACCAGGACCACGGCCAGCTCGGCGGTCGAGGCGCCGGTGACCATGTTCCGGGTGTACTGCACGTGCCCGGGGGTGTCGGCGAGGATGAACCGGCGCCGGGCGGTGGCGAAGTAGCGGTAGGCCACGTCGATGGTGATGCCCTGCTCGCGCTCGGCCCGCAGGCCGTCGGTGAGCAGCGCCAGGTCGGGCGCCTCCTGGCCGCGGGAGCGCGAGGCGTGCTCCACGGCCTCCAGCTGGTCGGCCAGGACCGACTTGGAGTCGTGCAGGAGCCGGCCCACCAGGGTGGACTTGCCGTCGTCGACGGAACCGGCGGTCGCGAAGCGCAGCAGGGTGGTGGCCGCCGCCAGGTCGGCCGGCTGCTCGGTGGACGTGCTCATTAGAAGTACCCTTCGCGCTTGCGGTCTTCCATCGCGGCCTCGGACAGCTTGTCGTCGGCCCGGGTGGCGCCCCGCTCGGTGAGCCGGGAGGCGGCGATCTCCGCGATCACCGCGTCGAGCGTGGTGGCGTCGGAGTCGACGGCGCCGGTGCAGGACATGTCGCCGACGGTCCGGTAGCGGATCAGCCGGGTCTCGACCGTCTCGGTCTCCTTCGGGCCGCCCCACTCGCCGGCGGTCAGCCACATGCCGCTGCGGGCGAACACCTCGCGCTCGTGCGCGAAGTAGATCTCCGGCAGCTCGATCCGCTCCCGCTGGATGTACTGCCAGACGTCCAGCTCGGTCCAGTTGGACAGCGGGAAGACGCGGACGTGCTCGCCGGGGGCGTGGCGGCCGTTGTAGAGCTGCCACAGCTCGGGGCGCTGGCGGCGCGGGTCCCACTGCGAGAACTCGTCGCGCAGGGAGAAGACGCGCTCCTTGGCGCGGGCCTTCTCCTCGTCGCGCCGCCCGCCGCCGAAGACGGCGTCGAACCGGTGCTCCTGGATGGCCTCGGTCAGCGGCACGGTCTGCAGCGGGTTGCGGGTGCCGTCGGGGCGCTCGCGGAGCTTTCCGGCGTCGATGTACTCCTGCACGGAGGCGACGTGCAGCCGCAGCCCGTGCTGCTCGACCGTGCGGTCGCGGTACTCGATGACCTCGGGGAAGTTGTGCCCGGTGTCGACGTGGAGCAGCGTGAACGGCACCGGCGCGGGCGCGAACGCCTTCAGCGCCAGGTGCAGCATGACGATGGAGTCCTTGCCGCCGGAGAAGAGGATCACCGGCCGCTCGAACTCCCCCGCCACCTCGCGGAAGATGTGCACCGCCTCGGACTCCAGGGAGTCCAGGTGCGACAGCGCGAACGAGCCGTCGGTCGTGTCGTGGACGTGGGCGACAGTGGTCACAGCAGACCCTTCTCGGTGAGCAGCGCGTGGAGCTGCGCCGCGGACTCCTGCACGGTCTGGTTCTGGGACTCGATCCGCAGGTCGGGCGCCTCGGGGGCCTCGTACGGGTCGTCGACCCCGGTGAGGCCGCTGATCTCGCCCGCCGCCTGCTTGGCGTACAGGCCCTTCACGTCGCGGACGGAGCAGACCTCGACGGGGGTGGCCACGTGCACCTCGACGAAGGCGGTGCCCTCGGCGTGGTGGCGCTTGCGGACGGCCTCGCGGCTGTCGGCGTACGGGGCGATGACCGGCACCAGGACCTTCACGCCGTGGGAGGCGAGGAGCTCGGCGACGAAGCCGATCCGCTGCACGTTGGTGTGCCGGTCCTCGCGGGTGAAGCCGAGGCCCGCCGAGAGGAACTCGCGGATCTCGTCGCCGTCGAGGACCTCGACGCGGTGGCCCTCGCCGCGCAGCCGTCCGGCCAGCTCGTACGCGATGGTCGTCTTGCCGGCGCTCGGCAGGCCGGTGAGCCAGATGGTGGCACCGGTCACGTGGTTCTCCCGGGAGGTCTCTGAAGGGGGGCGGGGGGTCGTGGTCATCAGCCGTGCAGTCCGCACTCGGTCTTGGCGCGGCCCGCCCAGCGTCCGGCGCGGGCGTCCTCGCCCTCCAGGACCCGGCGGGTGCAGGGGGCGCAGCCGACGGAGGCGTACCCGTCCATGAGGAGCGGGTTGGTGAGGACGCCGTGCTCCGCGACGTACGCGTCGACGTCGTCCTGGGTCCAGCGGGCGATGGGCGAGACCTTCACCTTGCGGCGCTTCTCGTCCCAGCCGACGACCGGGGTGTTCGCCCGCGTCGGGGACTCGTCGCGGCGCAGACCGGTGGCCCACGCGCGGTACGCGGTCAGGCCCTCTTCGAGGGGGGCGACCTTGCGCAGCGCGCAGCACCGGTCGGGATCGCGGTCGTGCAGCTTCGGACCGTACTCGGCGTCCTGCTCGGCCACCGTCCGGCGGGGCGTCAGGGTGATGACGTTGACGTCCATGACGGCGTCCACGGCGTCACGGGTGCCGATGGTCTCCTCGAAGTGGTAGCCCGTGTCGAGGAAGACGACGTCCACGCCGGGGCGGACCCGGGAGGCGAGGTGGGCGACGACCGCGTCCTCCATGGAGGAGGTGACGCAGAAGCGCTCGCCGAAGGTGTCGACGGCCCAGCGGAGGATCTCCGTTGCGGGGGCGTCCTCCAGCTCGCGGCCGGCCCGTTCGGCGAGTGCCTTGAGGTCGGCCGCGGTGACGTCCTGAGCGATCGTCATGTCTCGTCCCTTCCAGAAGGATTGCCCGAAGTCCCCGGGGCGAGCAGCCCCAGGAACTTCAACTGGAAGGCCCGGCTGCACGCGGCGCATTCCCAGGCGCCGTGACCCTGCTCGTTGGGACGCAGGTCCTCGTCGCCGCAGTAGGGGCAGAAGAACGGTGCGGCGCGCTCGCTCACGACAGGGCCTCCTCGGAGGCGCGGGCCGCCCAGGTCGCGAAGCGCTCGCCGGTCTCGCGCTCCGCCTGGAAGCGCTTGAGGACCCGCTCCACGTAGTCGGGGAGCTCGGCCGCGGTGACCTTGAGGCCGCGGACCTTGCGGCCGAAACCGGCCTCCAGGCCGAGCGCGCCGCCCAGGTGCACCTGGTAGCCCTCGACGCGGTTGCCCTCGTCGTCCAGGACGAGCTGGCCCTTGAGGCCGATGTCCGCGACCTGGATGCGGGCGCAGGCGTTCGGGCAGCCGTTGATGTTGATGGTCAGCGGCTCGTCGAAGTCCGGGACGCGGCGCTCCAGTTCGTCGATGAGCGAGGAGCCGCGGCCCTTCGTCTCGACGATCGCCAGCTTGCAGAACTCGATGCCGGTGCAGGCCATCGTGCCGCGCCGGAAGGGCGAGGGGGTGACCCGCAGGTCGAGCGACTCCAGGGCGGCGACCAGCGAGTCGACCTGGTTCTCCTCGATGTCGAGGACGAGCATCTTCTGCTCGGCGGTGGTGCGGACCCGGCCGGAGCCGTGCGCCTCGGCGACCTCGGCGATCTTCGTCAGGGTGGCGCCGTCGACGCGGCCGACGCGGGGTGCGAAGCCGACGTAGAACCGGCCGTCCTTCTGCCGGTGCACGCCGACGTGGTCGCGCCAGCGGCCGGCGGGCTGCTCGGGGGCCGGGCCGTCCGTCAGCTTCCGCTTCAGGTACTCGTCCTCCAGGACCTGCCGGAACTTCTCCGGGCCCCAGTCGGCGACGAGGAACTTCAGACGGGCGCGGTTGCGCAGCCGGCGGTAGCCGTAGTCGCGGAAGATCGAGATGACGCCCTCGTACACGTCGGGCACCTCGTCGAGCGAGACCCAGGTGCCGAGGCGGACGCCGAGCTTGGGGTTGGTGGAGAGGCCGCCGCCGACCCACACGTCGAAGCCGGGGCCGTGCTCCGGGTGGCGCACGCCGACGAAGGCGATGTCGTTGATCTCGTGCGCCACGTCGAGCAGCGGCGAGCCGGAGATCGCGGACTTGAACTTGCGGGGCAGGTTGGAGAAGTCCTTGTTGCCGACGATCCGGCGGTAGATCTCGTCGATGGCGGGCGTGCCGTCGATGATCTCGTCGGCGGCGATGCCGGCGACGGGGGAGCCGAGGATGACGCGCGGGGTGTCGCCGCAGGCCTCGGTGGTGGACAGGCCGACCGCCTCCAGGCGGTTCCAGATCTCGGGGACGTCCTCGATGCGGATCCAGTGGTACTGGACGTTCTGCCGGTCCGTGATGTCGGCGGTGCCCCGGGCGAACTCCTCGGAGATCTCGCCGACGACCCGCAGCTGCTCGGTGGTCAGCCGGCCGCCGTCGATGCGGACCCGGAGCATGAAGTACTCGTCGTCCAGTTCCTCCGGCTCCAGGACGCCCGTCTTGGTGCCGTCGAGGCCCTGCTTGCGCTGGGTGTAGAGACCCCACCAGCGCATGCGTCCGCGCAGGTCGTTGGGGTCGATGGAGTCGAAGCCGCGCTTCGAGTAGACCGTCTCAATGCGTGTCCGCACATTGAGACCGTCGTCGTCCTTCTTGAACTGCTCATTGCCGTTGAGGGGGGTGAAGTGCCCCACGGCCCACTGACCCTCGCCGCGGTGACGTCCGACCTTGCGGCGGGCGGCGGCGGGGGTGGGGTTTTCCGGGGTGGCGGCCATGGCGTTTCGTCCTTCGGGACTGCGAGAGGGCGGCTCTGACCTGCACACTCGCGCTCGGAGCAGAGGGTGGCGCGGCAGTGCGCAGCAGGGTGGGGCAGAGTCGGGTGGAAAGGGTGATCGCGGCGGTGCTGGTTCTCTCAGCGCGCCGGACAGATGGCGCTGGACATGCGGCCGAGGTCGACGTGCCGCCGACTCACCAAGGCAATTCCAGTTCCAGACATGGCGGAAGCGTGTCACGGGACTTTGGAACCAGTCCAGCATCGTCCACAATATGGACATTGTCGTCTCGTTCACCGAGACGGTGTGTTCCGGGTCACGCGAGAGGGGCCCCGGCGAGGGCCCCTTGCCGGCCTGCCTCAGGCGTACGCGCCGGGCCACGGGCCGGGCGTCCCGGTCTCCTCGGCCTGCTCCACCTTGGTGTCGAACAGCCGGAAGCCGCGCCGCTCGTAGTTGGCCATGGCGTGCGGGCCGTCGAGCGAGCAGGTGTGCAGCCAGACGCGCTTCGTGGCCTCCCGGCCGGGCCAGCGGTCGGCCAGGTCCCAGGCGCGGGCCGTGGCGTACGACAGGAGGTGCCCGCCGATCCGGCGGCCCCGGAAGGCCGGGATCAGGCCGAAGTAGACGATCTCCACCACGCCGTCGGCCTGGGCCTCCAGCTCCACGTACCCGGCCGGCGTCCCCTTCTCGTACGCCACCCAGATCTCGGCGCCCGGCTTCTCGACGATCTCCTGCCACTGCTTGTAGGTCAGGGACAGGCGGTCGGACCAGCGGATGTCGCCGCCGACGGCGGTGTAGAGGAAGCGGCTGAACTCCGCCGACGGCACCTCGGCGCGCCGGATCGCCACGTCGTCGCCCTCCGGCGGGGCGGCGGGGCGCAGGTCGGACGGGGAGGTCTGTTCGAGGGACCAGGTGGTGAGAGTGATGCTCATGGGGCCATCGCATCATGCGGGACGCGAGATGCCCAGGGCGGCCCCGGGGAGGGGGAGGCACCCGGGGAGACGGCTGTCCGCATGGTGGACAGGGGGAGGGGCGCCGCGCGGGCGGGGCCCGTAGCGCCGGGGGGCCGGGATCCGGCTCGTACCGCCGGCCGTCCCGCGTCCACCCCGTATCGCCGGCCTCGCCGCGCCGCCCCGTACCGCCGACCGCGCCGTGTCCGCCCCGTACCGCCGGCCTCGCCGCGTCGGCCCCGTACCGCCGGCTACCCCCGCACCCCCTCCCGTACCGCCGGTGCCGTCGAGTGCGGCAGCAGGTCCGCCGGGAGTTCCGGGCGGAGGACCTCCACCGCCACCTCCTCGCGGAAGCGGTACGGGCGGTGGGCCAGGACCCCCGCCAGGGTCCGGCGCACCCGGGACATCTCGGCCCGCACGGTCACCGTCCTCGTCCGGTCCCCGAACACGTCCTCCGCCAGCTCCGCCGCCGTCCGCCCGTCCCGGTGCAGCGCCAGGACGTAGAGCAGCTCGGCGTGCCGGGGGCTGAGCTCCTGCTGCCAGCCGCCCGCGGGACCCGAGACGGACACCGTCCAGCGGCGCGGCCGGCTCAGGTCGAGGACCACCCGCTGCGCCGCCTCCGCGTCCGGCTCCCCGGCCGCCCCGGCCTCCTCCTCGACCCGCAGCAGCCAGCCGCCCGGCAGCGGCTCCACCGCGCAGGTCCCGAGCGAGGGCAGCCAGACCCGTCCGGCGCGGAAGGACTTGGGCAGCGGGATCCGGTCCACCGGCGCCAGACCGGTCACCGCCGCCGTCCAGCCGTACGTGTCCACCGCGACGGCCCGGCCGCCCACCCGGCACAGGATCGGCGCGGCGACCGACCGCAGCCGCTCGACCGCCCGGCGGTGCCGCTCCCGCATCTCGGCCTCGGCGAGCCGCGCCACCGAGTCGACCAGGGCCAGCATCGCCGGGTG
Organism: Streptomyces sp. NPDC055632; assembly: GCF_053618675.1. Taxonomy (NCBI): domain Bacteria; kingdom Bacillati; phylum Actinomycetota; class Actinomycetes; order Kitasatosporales; family Streptomycetaceae; genus Streptomyces; species Streptomyces sp. NPDC055632. The sequence continues at coordinate 86,974 of NZ_JBSHHY010000021.1, forward strand.
GAAGGTGGAGGCCGGGCCGCTCACGTCGAGGATGCCCAGGAGCCGCCGGTCGCGCGGATCGCGCACGGGCGCGGCGGCGCAGGTCCAGTTGTGCAGCGTGTGCAGGTAGTGCTCGGCGGAGTGGACCTGCACCGCCCGGCCCAGGGCGAGCGCCGTGCCGACCGCGTTGGTGCCGGTCGTGTGCTCGGTCCAGGCGGCCCCCTCCTCCAGGCAGATGCCGTTCGCCCGCCGCAGCACCCCGGAGTTCCCCTGGCGCCACAGCACCCGGCCGTGCTCGTCGGTGACCACCATGATCTGGAGGGAGGCGTCGGCGATCCCGGCGAGACCGCTGGTCAGCGTCTGCATGACCTCGGAGAGGAGCGTGGTCCTGCGCCGCTCCTCCAGCTCGTCGCGGTGGAGCAGCACGCTGCTCGTGTCCCGGTCGGGGTCGAGGCCGAGCCGGGCCATCCGCTGCCAGGACGCGTCGATGACCGGGCGGGGCGCGATCGGCGGCGTCCGGCCCGCCAGCGTCTCCTCGCGCACCCGGTGCAGCAGCCGGGCGGCCCGGGCGGCGTCCATGGCGGCCAGCCGCCCCATGTCGAGCTGCGTGTTCTTCATCGGTCTCTCCCAGCCACCCGGGGTGCTGTATCGGTTCCGCACAGGGCAGACGGCCGGAGTTCCGCACGGGGGCGGACGTCCGGAGCGTCGGTGCCCATCGTGCCGCCCGGGACCGTCCGGCGAGACCCGGTTCGGGTAATCCTGCAACCCTTTGCAACTCTCGCCCTCACCCGCCCTCCTGGGCGAGGCTTGTGCGAGCGGCGGGTGGTGCCGTGTCGGCGCAGCACCACCCCCGCTTTTTCGCGTGCGCCGTGCGAGCCCGTCACACCGGTCCGCCGCGCGAACCCGCCACGCCGGCCCGCCGCGCGGGACTCCTGCGACTGCGCCGGTCCGCCTCGTACACCGCCGTACAAGGCCTCGTACACCCGCCGTACGAGACCCCCGCACCCCCGGAGGGCCGCGCGGTCCACCCGCCCCGGCGCCTGCACCTCCACCCGCCCCCGGCGCCTACACCTCCACCCGCGCCCGCTCCACCACCGCCCGCAGGTCCAGGGTGTGCGGCAGCGTCCCGAAGGCCGCGCCGCCGTCGCCGCCCAGCCGCGCCGCGCAGAACGCGTCCGCGACCTCCGGCGGGGCCCACCGCACGAGCAGCGCGCCCTGGAGCACCAGCGCCATCCGCTCCGCGAGCCGCCGCGCCCGCGCCTCGATCCCGCTCAGGTCCGCCAGCTCGGCGAGCAGCTCCCGCACCGCCCGGTCGAACCGGTGGTCCGCGCCCCGCGCCGCCCCGACCTCCCGCAGGAACGCGTCGAGCGAGAGCGGCTCGGTCCGCAGCACCCGCACCACGTCCAGGGCCTGCACGTTCCCCGAGCCCTCCCAGACCGAGTTGAGCGGCGACTCCCGCAGCAGCCGGGGCATCCCCGACTCCTCCACGTACCCGTTGCCGCCCAGGCACTCCAGGGCCTCGGCCACCACCGGCGTACACCGCTTGGTCACCCAGTACTTCGCCACCGGCACCGCGATCCGCAGCAGCGCCCGCTCCCGGTCGGCGTCCGCCCCGCCGCCCTCCGCCGCGTCGTACGCCGCCGCCAGCCGCATCCCCAGGACCGTCGCCGCCTCCGACTCCAGGGCCAGGTCCGCGAGCACGTTCCGCATCAGCGGCTTCTCGGCCAGCGGCCCGCCGAACGCGCTCCGGTACGTGCAGTGGTGCACGGCCTGCGCCACCGCCTGCCGCATCAGCGCCGCCGAGCCGAGCACGCAGTCGAGCCGGGTCGCCGCCACCATGTCCATGATCGAGCGGACCCCGCGCCCCTCCTCGCCGATCCGGCGCGCCCACGTCGTCCCGTCGAACTCCACCTCGGCCGAGGCGTTCGACCGGTTGCCCAGCTTGTCCTTCAGGCGCTGGATCGCGAAGGCGTTGCGCGAGCCGTCCGCGAGCACCCGCGGCACCAGGAAGCAGGTGAGGCCCGCCGGGGCCTGCGCCAGGACCAGGAAGGCGTCCGACATCGGGGCCGAGCAGAACCACTTGTGCCCGGTCAGGACGTACTCGCCCGCCGCCGCCAGCGGACGCGCCTCCGTCGTGTTCGCCCGGACGTCGCTGCCGCCCTGCTTCTCCGTCATCGCCATCCCGAGCAGCACGCCCGGCTTCTCCGCGACGGGCAGCAGCGCCCGCTCGTACACGTGCGAGCGGGCCGCCGGCTCCCACACCTCCGCGAGCTCCGGCTCGATCCGCAGCGCGGGCACCGACGCGTGCGTCATCGACAGCGGGCAGCCGTGCCCCGCCTCCGCCTGCGTCGCCACCAGGAACCCGGCGGCCCGCCGCACGTGACCGCCCGGACGGCCCCACGCGTCCGTGAGCCCGGCCGACACGGAACGCCCCAGGAGCCGGTGCCAGGCCGGATGGAAGTGGACCTCGTCGACCCGGTGGCCGTAGCGGTCGTGGGTCCGCAGCCGCGGCGGGTTCTCGTTCGCCTGCTCGCCCCACTCCCGCACCTGCTCCGAACCCGTCGCCCGGCCGAGCAGCGCGAGCGACTCCCGGGCCTCCCCGAGCAGCCCCGGATCGAGGTGCCGTTCGACCGCCTCGACCAGGGCACGGTCGCCCGTGAAGACGTCGTACCCCACCAGGGGAGGGGGCTGATTGGTCACTGTGTGGGTGGTCCGCGCCATGCGGATACGGTAAGCAGGTGCAGGCAGCAAGAGAAACACCCGAACGGCTCGAGCGGCGGCCCTGGAGCCGGCTCCACCGCGCCCGTGTCCTCTACCGCAACGTCTCGAAGCGGAAGATGGTCTGGCTGCTCCTCAAGGACACCGTCAACTCGTGCATCGAGTACCGGATCCTCGGCCTCGCCGCCGAGGCGGCGTTCTTCACCCTGCTGTCCCTGCCGCCCCTGCTCCTCGGCCTGATCGCCCTCCTGGGCTACGCCGACGACTGGACCAACACCGACACCGTCACCAGCATCCAGGAGAACATCCTCCGCGCCGCCGGCACGGTCCTCTCCGACCGGGGCGTCGAGGAGATCGCCAAACCGGTCCTGGACGACGTCACCCGGGGCAAACGGCCCGACCTGATCTCCCTCGGCTTCGCCATCGCCCTCTGGTCCGGCTCCCGCGCGGTGAACGTCTTCATCGACACCATCACCGTCATGTACGGCCTCGACGGGCACCGGGGCATCGTGAAGACCCGGCTCCTCGCCTTCCTGCTCTACCTCGTGGCCCTGGTCATCGGCGCCGTCGTGCTGCCCCTCGCCGTCGTCGGCCCCGACCGGGTCGTCGAGCTCATCCCCTGGGGCACGGAGGTCGTCTCCGTCCTGTACTGGCCGGCCGTCATCCTCCTCTCCATCGCCTTCCTCACCACGCTCTACCACGTGTCCGTGCCCGTCAGGTCGCCGTGGATCGAGGACATCCCCGGCGCCCTCGTCGCGCTCGCCATGTGGGTCCTCGGCAGCTTCCTGCTGCGCATCTACCTCACCAGCCAGGTCGAGGGCCCCACGATCTACGGCTCCCTCGCCGCGCCCATCGCCGTCCTCCTCTGGATCGGCGTCTCCGCCTTCGCCGTCCTCGTCGGCGCCGCCGTCAACGCCGCCATCGACCGCGTCTGGCCCTCCGTCGCCACCGCCGCCGCCCGCGAGGCCAACGAACGCGCCCGCGCCGTCCAGGCGGCGGAACTCGTCGCCCGCGTCCGCGCCGAGGCCGACGACGTCGACGAGGACGACCCGGACATGCCCTCCGAGTTCCCCGAACGCTGGTCGAAGTTCCTCCCCCCGGACGACGTGAAGTCCCGCCTGCACTCGAACTGGGAGAAGGACTGACCCCGGGAGGAGCGTTGTACGAGGAACGCCCGGCCCTCCTCGCGGGAGCCGTCCTGTGGACCGCCGAGACCGATCCGACGGCCCCCGCCCGGCCGATCCTGCCCGACGGCTGCATGGACCTGATCTGGGCCGACGGCCGCCTCCTGGTCGCCGGACCCGACACACGCGCGCACGTGCCGACGGACACCGCCGCCCGGTACGCCGGACTCCGCTTCGCCCCCGGCGACGCGCCCCGCGTCCTCGGCGTCCCGGCCCGCGAACTGCGCGACCGCCTGGTCCCCCTCGACGCCCTGTGGGACGCGGCCCGGGCGCGCCGGACCGGCGAACGGATCACCGAAGCCCCCGACCCGGCCAAGGCCCTGGAGGAGTTCGTACGGCTCCGGGCCGCCGGCGCCCCCGCGCCCGACCCGCTCCTGCGGGCCGTCGTGGCGCGCCTCGCCGCCGGACGCCCGGTCGCGGAGACGGCCGACGCGGTCGGGCTCGGCGCCCGGCAGCTCCACCGCCGCTCCCTCGACGCCTTCGGCTACGGCCCCAAGACCCTCGCCCGGATCCTCCGCCTCCAGCGCGCCCTGGCCCTGGTCCGGTCCGGCGTGCCGTACGCGGAGACCGCGGCCCGCGCGGGCTGCGCGGACCAGGCCCACCTGTCCCGCGAGGTCCGCGCGCTCACGGGCACGACGCTCGGCGCCTACACGGCCTCGTCGGCGTCGGCGTCGGCGAACAACGACACCGCGCACCCGTCCGGATCGAGCACCACCGCGTAACGCTGCCCCCAGACCGCGTCCCAGGGCTCCAGGTGCCCCCGGTACCCGGCGGCGACCAGCTCCCCGTACAACGCGTCCACGTCCCCCGCCGACCCGCACCGGAAGGCCGGCTCGATCCGGTGCCCGCCCCCGGGCCGCGTCCACCCCGGATCGAAGGACCGGACCACCTCCTCCGTGTCCCACGCGAACCGCAGCCCACCGGGCAGCACCACCTCCACGTGCGGCGCCTTCTCGGCCCCCTCGGGAACCTCCAGCCCGAGCCGCCGGTAGAAGGCGAGCGAGGCGGCCATGTCGGAGACGACGATCCCGATCAGATCGAGCCGGGGAACGGGAGCGGTACGGGGTGTGGTGTCCATACGCCGCACGCTAGGGCGCGCCTGCCGTCCGGGTCTTGTACGAATCGGACACGGGCCGGAAGGGAAAGCAGCGTGCTGCCCCCGACCCCGGACGCGAACGACGCCCGCACGACGGATCCGGCCGACCGCCGTCAGTCGGCACCGCTGAGGTAGACCCGGCTGGTGTGCGCGTCGACCCGTGTCACGGCGATCTTCAGCCAGTCGAGGTTCTCCTTGCACGGCGCGCACACCTGGCCTTCACGGACCTTCGCCGACAGGTCGGGCTCCGGAAGCCCCAGGTGCGAGAACGGCGTCGACGGGTTCGTGTTGCGGGCGAGCGGCCGTTCCCGCAGGGTGAGCGGCTCTTCCGGATCCAACTGTGCGACGAACCCGTCCACCTCGGCCGTGGGAAGGACGAACGCCATGATCAGGCCGTCGTCCTGCAGCCCCTCCAGACGGGCCGCTTTCGCCTCTGTCGCCGTCGGCGGCAACCGCACGTGCAGCGCCCCGGCCACCGACTCCACGGTGGCCCCGGCCGCCCAACGTGACACCTGCCCCGACGAGCGGTCCACCGCCGGGCCGCGGTTCCCAGCCGACTCCGAGCATCCGGCCACCAGCCCCGTGAGCACGGCCACCCCACCGACCAGTGTCATATGCCACCCGCGTCGTGACTTCACGCTCGCTTCGTGTCCGACAACGCCGAGGTCGTCCTGGTTCACGACGAGACCGGCCTGTCCGTTGCTCCCCGGACCGCCCGGCAATTGGTTGAGCCGCGTCGACGCCTGTCGTCGGGCGATCGCATCCGACTTCGCGCTGTTCATTCATCCCACGCCATGACGCCATTGGATCACGCCTCTGCGACAGGTCGGATTCGTTCGTATCGAGGCACAACTCGCGGCCCGGTGCCGGTTCGTCGGCAGTGGGTGCCGTGCGAAGGCTCGGCGTTTAAATCGGTGGTGCCCTGCCCTGGGACGGGGTTATGGTTCTGCCCGTCCGTTCGCGAGCGAACGGTGTCGGTACGTCGGTACGTCGGTACGTAGAGAAGAAGCCGGAGGTGAGGACATTGATGACTGTCACGGTGACGGGCACTGCCCGCATTCAGGAGTTCATCGTTCCCACCCCCGTGGCCTCCGGCTGACACCCACTCGATCCGCGCGCTCGGAGCGCGCCGCCGGGGCCGCCCTTCGAAGGGTTCCCCTTGTCTTCCTCGCTTTCCCTCGGTTCCTCCTCCCTGCTCGACGCCCACGGCTGGGACTCCGGCTGGGCCGCCGCCTTCGAGCCGTACGCCGCGCAGGGGCTCGTCCCCGGGCGGGTCGTCCGGGTCGACCGCGGGCAGTGCGACGTCGTCACCGCCGACGGGACCGTCCGCGCCGACACGGCGTTCGTGACTCCGCACGACCCGCTCCGGGTCGTCTGCACCGGTGACTGGGCCGCCGTCGACCCCGAGGGCGCCGGTGACCCCCGGTACGTGCGGACGTGCCTGCCGCGCCGCACCGCCTTCGCGCGCTCCACGTCCTCCAAGCGGTCCGAGGGGCAGATCCTCGCCGCCAACGTCGACCACGCCGTCATCGCCGTCTCGCTCGCCGTCGAGCTCGACCTCGGCCGGATCGAACGCTTCCTCGCCCTGGCCTGGGAGTCCGGCGCCCAGCCGATCGTCGTCCTCACCAAGGCGGACCTCGTCCCCGACCCCGTCGGCCTCTCCTACCTCGTCGAGGACGTCGAGACCGTCGCCCCCGGCGTGCAGGTGCTGCCCCTCAGCTCGGCCACGGGCGAGGGACTCGACGTGCTCTCCGCGGTGGTCGCGGGCGGCACGACCGTGCTGCTCGGCGTCTCCGGCGCCGGCAAGTCGACCCTCGCCAACGCCCTCGTCGGCGAGGACGTCATGTCCGTCCAGGCCGCCCGTGACGTCGACGGCAAGGGCCGCCACACCACCACCACCCGCAACCTCTTCGTCCTGCCGGGCGGGGGCGTCCTCATCGACACCCCCGGCCTCCGCGGCGTCGGGCTCTGGGACGCCGAGGCCGGCGTCGGCCAGGTCTTCTCGGAGATCGAGGAGCTGGCCGCCGAGTGCCGCTTCCACGACTGCGCCCACGAGGCGGAGCCGGGCTGCGCGGTGGCGGCCGCCATCGAGGACGGCACCCTGCCCGTCCGCCGCCTGGAGAGCTTCCGCAAGCTCATGCGCGAGAACCAGCGGCTCGTCGCCAAGACCGACGCCCGCCTGCGCAACGAGATCCGCAAGGACTGGAAGCGCACGATGACCGCCGGTCGCGCCGCCGTCGAGTTCAAGCGCAACGGACGCCTGCGGTAGCCCGTACGGGCGAGGGCGTACGACCCGGGGAGCGCGGTGTCCGAAAACCGCGAGCCCCGGGCCGTGCGCCACCGCACACTGGAGACCGTGAGGGACGACGACACCCGCTACGAGGCGGTCAGCAGCAGGGACGCGCGGTTCGACGGAGAGTTCTTCTTCGCCGTCCGGACCACCGGCATCTACTGCCGCCCCAGCTGCCCCGCCGTCACCCCCAAGCGGCGGAACGTCGCCTTCTTCCCGACGGCCGCCGCCGCCCAGGGCCACGGCTTCCGGGCCTGCCGCCGCTGCCGCCCGGACGCCGTGCCCGGCTCCGCCGAGTGGAACGTCCGGGCCGACATCGTCGGCCGCGCCGTGCGCATGATCGGCGACGGCGTCGTCGACCGCGAGGGCGTCCCCGGCCTCGCCGGACGCCTCGGCTACAGCACCCGCCAGGTCCAGCGCCAGCTCACCGCCGAACTCGGCGCCGGACCCGTCGCCCTCGCCCGCGCCCAGCGCGCCCACACCGCCCGGCTGCTGCTCCAGACCACCGACCTCCCCGTCACCGAGATCGCCTTCGCGGCCGGCTTCGCCAGCGTCCGCCAGTTCAACGACACGATCCGCGCCGTCTACGCCCGCACCCCCACCGCCCTGCGCGCCGAGGCCGGCACCGGCGCGGGAGCCCGCACCGCCCTCGCCGCCGGAGTGCCGCTGCGGCTCGCCCACCGGGGGCCGTACGCGGCCGGCGAGGTCTTCGACCTGCTCGCCGCCGAGGCCGTGCCCCGCGTCGAGGAGGTCGCCGGCGCCCCCGGCGCCCGCACCTACCGGCGCACCCTCCGCCTCCCGTACGGCACCGGGATCGTCTCCGTCGACGAGCGCTCCGCCGGCCGCTGGCTGGACGCCCGCATCCACCTCACCGAGCTGCGCGACCTGACCACCGCCGTGCACCGGCTCCGCCGCCTCTTCGACCTGGACGCCGACCCCTACGCCGTCGCCGAACGCCTCGGGGCCGCCCCCGGGCTCGCCGCCGAGGTGGCCGCCCGGCCGGGCGTGCGCTCCCCGGGCACGGCCGAACCCGAGGAGTTCGCGCTGCGGACCCTCCTCGGCGCCGGGGAGTCCGCCCGGGTCGTCGAGGAGCACGGCACCCCGCTGGCCACCGCCTGCGGCGGCCTCACCCACCTCTTCCCGGCGCCCCGGGACCTGACCGGCCACCCCGTCGCGGGGCCGCTGGCCCGCGCCCTCGCCGACGGAGCCGTACGGCTCGACCCCGGCGCCGACCGCGACGAGGCCGAGCGCGCGCTGCTCGCCGTCCCCGGAGTGACCCCCGGGGCCGCCGCCCTGATCCGGATGCGGGCCCTCGGCGACCCCGACGTGTTCCCGGGGGCCGGCCCTGACGTGTTCCCCGAGACTGGGTCCGGTGTGCCTCCGGCGGCCGCCCCCGGTAAGACCCCGACGCCCGGCCCCGACGCTGCCCCGACTCCCGGCCCCGGCGCCGCCCTCCGCCCCGATGCCGCCCCGACCCCCCGCCCCGATGCCACCCCGCCGGGCCGCCCCGACACCGAGGAGTGGCGGCCCTGGCGCTCCTACGCCGCCCGCTACCTCAAGGTCCCGGCCGCCCCCTGACCCCGCTCCGGATGACCCTCAGGAGTCCGCGTCCCGGGAGTCGTCGAGTCCCCAGCTGTGGATCCGGTGCGGACGGATCCGGACGACCTCCTCGCTGAAGTGCGGCCCCAGGCCGTGCGGGCCCACGAGCAGCTCCGCCTCGCCGCGGATCTCGACGCCCCGCACCCGCCAGGGACGGACGCTCACCACGTCGTCCACGACCAGGGCCACCTTCGGGTTCTCCCGCAGGTTGCGCCACTTCTTCGTACGGCCCATCGCGAACCCGCCGATCAGGACGGTGCCGTCCTCCTGCGGGAAGAACCCCACCGGGTTGGCCTGCGGCTGCCCGGACGGGTCGACGGTCGCCATCCGGCCGAGCCGCCCCCGGTCCTCCGTGAGGTAGGTCCACTCCGTCTCGCTGAAACCCTCGAAGTTCCTCATGGGTCCAGGATCGCGCCGGTCCCCGCCCGGCGGATCGGCGGCGGGACCGACGCCGCCTCCGTCTCCGGGACCAGGACCCGAGGCCTCAGCCCCAGAGCACCGCCCCCGCCCACGCCCCCACGATCAGCAGACAGGCGAACAGCTCCACGAGCACGCTCGTGCCGGCCGCCCGCATCACCGTCCGGGTCGCCGCCCTGGCCTGCCCGTGCCCGCCCAGGCGGAGCCGCTCCGCGAGGTAGATCCCGCCCACGAAGCCGGGCACCGCGCCGACCACCGGGACCAGGACGAACCCCAGGAGCGCGCCCGCCCCGGCGTACGCCACCATCCGGCGGGTGATGCCGACGCCCCGGAACCGGCGCGCCGGCAGCTGCCAGACGACCACCTGGGTGAGGAGCAGCAGGCCGGTCGAGGAGGCGAGCAGGATCCAGGCGAGGTCCGTCCGCTCGTGCAGCGACCACCAGAGCATCGCCGCCCACACCAGCCACGTTCCCGGCACGCCGGGCGCCAGGACCCCGAACAGACCGAGCAGCATCACCGTCGCGACCATCAGGAGCTGCCACACACCCACGCTGCCCAGCGTGCACGACACCGTGGATTCCCGCAGGTCGCGGCGGGCGGACGGGGGACGGGGACAGGGGACGGGGGCTGCGGGGCCGGGTCGGGGGCCGGGGGCCCGAACCGGAGCCTGTCTCCCGACCCGGACCCCGACCCCGGCCCGAACCGGACCCCGACCCCGGCCCGAACCGGAGCCTGTCTCCCGACCCGGATCCCGACCTCGGCCCGAACCGGAGCCGAGCCCCCGGCCCCCGATCCGGCCCCGGCCCCGGCCGCCCCCGACTCACCCCCGCGCCACCCACCCCTTCTCGTACGCGTGCCAGCCCAGCTGCAGCCGGGTCGAGACGCCCGACAGCTCCATCAGCCCCTTCACCCGCCGCTGCACCGTCCGCAGCCCCAGGTCGAGCTGCTTCGCCACGCTCGCGTCCGTCATCCCGGCGAGCAGCAGGGAGAGGATCTCCAGGTCCACCGCGTCCGGGCCCGGCGCCTCGTCCTCGGTGATCTGCGCGCCCGCCCCGAGCCGCAGCGGCAGCGCCTCCCGCCACACCGACTCGAAGAGCCCCATCAGCGATTCGAGCAGCCCGCTCGCGTGCACCACGATCGCCGCCGGCTCCACGCCCCGCCCGGTCAGCGGCACCATCGCCAGGGACCGGTCGGCGACGACCAGCTTCGTGGGGACCCGGTCCGCGACCCGGATGCGCTCCTCGCGTCCGAGCGCCGCCGAGAGCTCCATCAGCCCCGTCGGCAGGGACAGCACCTCGCGCTCGATCACCACCCGGTAGCGCACCCCCCGCCCGGCCGCCTGCTCCTCCGCGTCGTTCTCCAGGCCGGAGACCGCGATCGGCTTGCCCGTCACCAGGGCGCAGACCTCCTCCGTCGCGCCCAGCTGGAGCTGGAGGAAGCGGTGGGTCACCGCACTCGCCCCGGTCACCACCTCCACCAGGTCGTGCACGGCCGCCTCCGCCGCCTCCGCCCGGTACTCCTCGGCGAGCAGCGCCGCCGCCAGCTCGGCCTGCTCCAGCTCGTGGCGCTGCTGGGTGAGCAGCGCGCCGAGCGCCACCCCGGGCGGGGCCGCGACCCACCGCCCGGTGCAGGCGGAGGACTGGGCGGCGAGCCCCTGCGACTCAAGGCGCCGCAGGGCCCGTTCGGTCTCCTGCTCGGGCAGGGCGAGCCGGTGGGCGAGGTCCGTGACCTCGGCCGCGCCCAGCGAGACCAGAGCGCGGTACGCCGATTCCTGGCGCTCGTCGAGTCCTATCGCTCCCAGCATGGATGCCCCACCCCTCGCCACACCCGCGCCGGGCGACCCGTCTTCCGGGGACGCCCGCCGGAGGCTTTCGTTCCGTTGGTGACCTGGCGGAAAACGGCCACGGCGTATTCCCGCCCGGCTCATCATCCCTGTACCGCCCTCACCTCTGCCAATGTGGCGCCACCGCAGCACCAACAGCCTCCGGGAACGGGCGATTCGCTCCGCCGTGCCCGGAAAACGATGGGGAGAGTGATGCGCCCGATTTCGCGTACGGCCCTGGGGGCGGCGACCGCCGCCGTCCTGGCCGCCACCGCGGTCGCGCCGTCCGTGGCGAACGCGCCGCAGGACGGAACGGCCGGCAAGCGGCCCCTGGTCGGCAGCGAGGCCTCGGCCCGCGCCGGGGCCCGGACCACCACGGTGACCCTGGTCACCGGCGACCGCGTCCTGGTCACCCGCGACGCCGCGGGCGTCCCGGCGGCCACGGCCCTGCCCGGCGAGGACGGCACCGTCCCCCTCGTCCAGACCCGCCGCTCCGGCCAGGACCTGTACGTCTACCCCGAGGCCGCCACCGCCGCGCTCGCCGCCGGACGCGTCGACGAGGAGCTCTTCAACGTCACCGGCCTGATCCGCCAGGGCTACGACGACACCGCCACCACCACCCTGCCCCTCATCGCGGTCTACGGCTCCGACGTCGCCCGCTCCGCACCCCTCGCCCCGCGCGGCGCCCGGCGCGGCCAGGTCCTCAAGGCCGTCGACGGCGTCGCCCTCCAGGCCGAGAAGAAGACCGCCGCCACCTTCTGGGCCGAGGTGAGCGCCCCGAAGGCCCGCGCCGCCTCCGGCATCGAGAAGCTCTGGCTCGACCGCAAGGTCGAGGCCACCCTGGAACGCTCCACGAAGCAGGTCCACGCCCCCGAGGCCTGGGCCGCCGGCTACGACGGCAAGGGCACCAGGGTCGCCGTCCTCGACACCGGCGCCGACGCCGACCACCCCGACCTCAAGGGCCGCGTCGTCGCCTCGGAGAACTTCACCGACTCCGACACCACCGGCGACCGCCAGGGCCACGGCACCCACACCCTCTCCACCGTCGGCGGCTCCGGCGCCGCGAGCGGCGGGAAGAAGAAGGGCGTCGCGCCCGGCGCGGAACTCCTCAACGGCAAGGTCCTCGACGACTCCGGCTCCGGCGCGATCTCCTGGATCATCGCCGGCATGGAGTGGGCCGTCGCCCAGGGCGCCGACGTCGTCTCCATGAGCCTCGGCAGCCCCGTCCCCACCGACTGCACCGACCCGATGAGCGTCGCCGCCGAGGAACTCGCCGAGAACGAGGGCACCCTCTTCGTCGTCGCCGCCGGAAACACCGGCCCCTCCCTCAACACGGTCTCCTCGCCCGGCTGCGCGCCCGGCGTCCTCACCGTCGGCGCCACCGACCGCGACGACTCCACCGCGTACTTCTCCAGCCGCGGCCCGACGCTCGTCAACCACACGCTCAAGCCGGAGATCGCCGCGCCCGGCGTCGCCATATCCGCCGCCGCCGCGGGCGGCCGGGGCGTGTACGCCTACCAGTCCATGTCCGGCACGTCGATGGCCACCCCGCACGTCGCGGGCGCCGCCGCCATCGTCAAGCAGCGCCACCCCGACTGGACCGCCAAGCAGATCAAGGCCGCGCTGGTCGCCTCCGCCGAGAGCGACCTGCCCGGCGACGTCCGCGAGGTCGGCGCCGGCCGCCTCGACGTCAAGGCCGCCGTCGACCAGAAGGTCCTCGGCGCCCCCGCCGTCCAGGGCGGCACCTTCCACTGGCCGCAGGACAGGAGCGACCGCACCACCGTCTCCGTCCCGTACACCAACACCTCGAAGGCCCCGGTCACCCTGGACCTGGCCGTCGAGAGGGTCACCGGCAACGACGGCTCCCGCGTGCGGCCGACCGTCGCCCGCCTGGGCAAGCGGACCGTCACCGTCCCGGCCGGCGCCACCGTGCAGGTCCCGCTGGAGCTCGACCCCGCCGCCCGTCTGGACCGTGCCCAGTACGGCGACGTCACCGGCCGCGTGATCGCCACCGGCAGGGGCGGCGTCCACGTCTCCACGCCGTTCTCCCTGTACGTCGAGCCCGAGACCGTCACCCTCCGCGTCAAGCTGGTCGACCGCCTCGGCGAGCCCGCCTCCGGCGCCTCCTCCCTCGACGTCATCGGCACCGACGACGCCACCGGGGAGCGCCGCTTCAACGAGGGCGCCACCGACCAGGTCTTCCGCCTGCGCCCCGGCAGCTACTTCCTCTCCTCCTACGTCACCACGCCCGACGCGGGCGAGGGCGCGACGCTGAACGACTCGCTCAGCTACCTCGGCCGCCCGCAGTTCGAGCTGAGGAAGGACACCACCGTCGTCCTCGACGCCCGCAAGGCCCACAAGCTGTCCGTGCGGACCGACAAGGACGCCGAACTCCGCGGCGCCACCCTCGCGTTCGCCCGCTCCTGGGACGACACCTGGACGCACGCCGGCACCGCCGCCGGACCGCGCACCATCCGCGCGTACTACGCCTCGGTCGAAGGCCGCGCCGACGACGGCGACTTCGAGTTCGGCAGCTACTGGCGGGCTTCCGCCCCGCAGATCACCTCGCTGCGCACCGGCGACGGACTGACCCTGCACCCGCTCACCGGCTCGATCGCCTCCGACAACCTCGACGGCACCGGCTCCGCCCGTCTCGTCGACGCCGGAACCGGCACCCCCGAGGAGCTGAAGGCCGCCGACGTCAAGGGCCGCGTCGCCCTCGTCCGGCTCCCCGACGGCGTCAACCAGGCGAGCACCCTCGCCCGCGACGCCAAGGCCGCCGGAGCCGTCGCCGTCGTCGCCCACCACACGACGCCCGGCCGCTGGTACCCGGCCGGAGGCTTCATGGGCCTCGGCCTCCCCGTCCTCTCCGTCCCGTCCGCGGAGGCCGCCGCGCTCCTGGGGAAGCTGGCCGCCGGCCCGGTCACCCTCGCCTGGAAGGCCACCGCGAAGAGCCCGTACGTCTACAACCTCGCGTTCCCCGAGACCGGCGCGATCCGTTCCGCCAAGGAGTACCGGGTCCGCGACGGCGCCCTCGGCCGCACGGACTCCACGTACGGCTCCACCGGCGTCGCCACCGACTTCTTCGACAGCCCCGCCGCCCACCGCCCCAACGGCACCCGCGTCTTCTTCGGCTCCCTCGAAACGGTCCCCGTGCCCGGCACCCGCACCGAGTACTACTCCGCCGGCGACACCGCCTGGGAGCAGCTGATCGGCAGCAACTTCCCCTTCGGGGAGCTCATGGCCGGCGCCCGCCACGCCTACAAGGCCGGGGAGAGGCGCACCGAGCGCTGGTACGACGGCGTCATCGCCCCCACCGCCCCGCGCGACGCCACCGGGAAGCCGGTCCTCGTCGCCGAGCGCCAGGGCAACCTCATCGGCTTCGCCGCCGCGATGTGGGGCGACTCCACCCACCACGCCGAGTCCGGCTCCTTCGGCGACATCGGCAACCTGCGCCTCCGCCGCGACGGCGAGCCCGTCGGCGAGACCGGCTGGCCGTACGGCGTCTTCGAGGTGCCGGCCGAAGCCGGGAGGTACACGCTCGAACAGAACACCACGAAGATCGGCAGCAAGGTGTGGAACCGCTCCACCTCCGTCAACTCGGTGTGGGAATTCACCTCCAAGCTCGACGAGAACGTCTATTCTCAGGGCATCCCGATTCTCTTCCCCCGGTACGACCTTCCGGAGGACGGCCTCAAGACCCTCGCCGCGACCGACGGCCAGCACATCGGCCTCACCGCGACGGGACACGCGGGCCACACCCCCGCGGCGCTCACCTCGGCCAGGCTCTCGTACTCCTACGACGGCGGTACGACCTGGACCGAAGCGCGGGTCTCCCGGCAGGGCGGCCGCTGGACCGCGACCGTGAACCACGCGGGCGCGACCGGCGAGCAGGTCACCCTGAAGACCGAACTGACGGACGCCGGGGGCAACTCCGTCACCCAGACCGTGGTCCGCGCTTACGACGTGCGCTGACCACGCCGGTCCGCCGGGCGTCCTTCCCGTGGGGGGTGGGGCCGCCCGGCGGACCACCCATTCGCCGCAACGCTTTTTCCGATGTGCCGTTTTCGGGCCCTCCGCGCGGTGGACAATAAGGGCATGACTCAGCAGGGGGACAGCTGGTGGGACAAGCTCTACGACGAGTCGGCGCCGGACACGGCCCCGACGGTCTCGGGTGACACGCTCGACGACCACTTCGCCACGGCGGCCCGCGCCACGACGGGCCCACCGGGCGGGCCGCCGGCCGACGCGGCGGTTCCGGCCGACGCGAAGAGCCCGACCCGCCCGGCGGGCCCGGACCCCCGGGCCGCGGCACCGGCCCCGGCCCCGACCCCGGCACCGAGGAGCACCGCTCCCGGCACGGCCCCGGAACCGCCGCCCGCACCGACCGCGCCACCCGCACCACCCGTGCCGGTCGCGGCCCCCGTGCCGCCCGCTCCCGTTCCGCCCGTTCCGGGGCGGGCCCCCTGGGAGGCCGCCGAGACCGGGCCGCGGACCTTCCCCGCCCCGCCGGTCGAAGAGCCCACCGTCCAGGTGCCGGTGCCTCCGGACCCGCCGGGGCAGGAGCCGGACCCGGAGCCGGAGAAGGAACAGGAGCCGGAGCAGGCGTCGGCCCGCACCGACCAGGCCCCGACCGACCACGCCCCGACCGACCACGCCCCGACCGTCCAGGTCCCCGTCCCCCGCCCCCGTACCGGATTCGTCGGCAGCAGGCCGCCCACCTACGAGCCCGAGCCCACCGCCCTGCCCGTCGCCCGCCCCGGCGAACTCGCCGGCGTGGTCGCGGACACCGTCCTCGACGGCGCCCGCTACGGCACCTGCACGCTGCGCGCCGCCTCCGTGCGCGGCGACTCGGCCCGCTTCCGGGGCGAGCCCCGCCGCGACGCCCTCCTCACCGCCCGCTTCGGCCACGACGAGGCCGCGCTCGTCCTCGTCGCCGTCGCCGCCGGATCCCGGACCACCGAGGACGCCCACCTCGCCGCCGCCGACGCCTGCCGCTGGATCGCGGAGGCCGTCTGCCGCAGCCACGGCCGGCTCTCCGAGGACATCAGGTCCGGCCGCCGCCGCGACCTCAAGTCCGGACTGCACCGGCTCACCGACCGCACGTACGGCAAGCTGCGCGCCCGCGCCGCCGAGCGGGGCCTCGCCCCCGACGAGTACACCGCCTCCCTCCGCTGCCTCCTGCTCCCCGCCGACCCCGACTGCCGCACCCGGGTCTTCTTCGGCGTCGGCGGCGGCGGGCTCTTCCGGCTCCGCGACGGCGTCTGGCAGGACATCGAACCGCTGCTGCCCGAGCGGGCCGCCGTCACCGGCGCCCCCGTCGTCGGCTTCGGCTCCCCGCCGCCCGCCCCGTCCGTCCCGGAGGCGACCGAGGAGGAGGACCGGCTCACCATGGACCTCGGCATCACGACCGCGCCCGGGCCGCTCGTGGAGGAGCCCGTGCCGCCGCCCGCCGAGCCGTTCCGCTTCCGCGCCTCCGTCGCCCGTCCCGGTGACACCCTGCTGCTCGCCTCGCCCGGCCTCGCCGACCCGGTGCGCGGCGAGCCCGGCCTCGCCCGCGAGCTCGCCGACCGCTGGGCCGACGCGGAGCCGCCCGGCCTCGCCGCCTTCCTCGCCGACACCCAGCTGAGGGTGACCGGTTACGCCGATGACCGTACGGGGGTGGCCGTCTGGGAGGCGTGATCCGCCGGGCCGTGTGTTGATGGGACCATGGCCAAGCAGAACGTAGCGGAGCAGTTCGTCGACATCCTCGTGCGCGCGGGCGTGAAACGCCTCTACGGAGTGGTCGGCGACAGCCTGAACCCGGTCGTCGACGCGATCCGCCGCACCAAGGGGATCGACTGGATCCACGTCCGGCACGAGGAGACCGCCGCCTTCGCCGCGGGCGCCGAGGCCCAGATCACCGGCGGCCTCGCCGCCTGCGCGGGCTCCTGCGGGCCGGGCAACCTGCACCTCATCAACGGCCTGTACGACGCCCACCGCTCCATGGCCCCGGTCCTGGCCCTCGCCTCGCAGATCCCGTCCAGCGAGATCGGCCTCTCCTACTTCCAGGAGACCCACCCGGACCGGCTGTTCCGCGAGTGCAGCCACTACAGCGAGCTGATCTCCAGCCCGAAGCAGATGCCCCGGCTGCTCCACACGGCGATCCAGCACGCCGTCGGCCGCGGCGGCGTCAGCGTCGTCTCGCTGCCCGGCGACGTCGCCGCCGAGCCGGCCCCGGAGAAGGCCGTGGAGTCCGCGCTCGTCACCACCCGGCCCACCGTCCGCCCGGGCGACGCCGAGGTCGACGCCCTGGTCCGGATGATCGACGACGCCGACCGGGTGACGCTCTTCTGCGGCAGCGGCACCGCCGGGGCGCACGCCGAGGTGATGCGGTTCGCCGAGCGGATCAAGGCGCCGGTCGGCCACGCCCTGCGGGGCAAGGAGTGGATCCAGTACGACAACCCGTACGACGTCGGCATGAGCGGACTGCTCGGGTACGGCGCCGCCTACGAGGCCACCCACGAGTGCGACCTGCTGATCCTGCTCGGCACCGACTTCCCGTACAACGCCTTCCTGCCCGACGACGTCAAGATCGTCCAGGTGGACGTCAGGGCCGAGCATCTCGGGCGCCGCTCCCGGCTCGACCTCGCCGTCTGGGGCGACGTCCGGGAGACCCTGCGCTGCGTGATCCCCCGGGTCCGGGCCAAGAAGGACCGCCGCTTCCTCGACAAGATGCTCAAGAAGCACGCCGACGCCCTCGAAGGGGTCGTCAAGGCCT
Source organism: Streptomyces sp. NPDC055632 (assembly GCF_053618675.1). Lineage (NCBI taxonomy): Bacteria > Bacillati > Actinomycetota > Actinomycetes > Kitasatosporales > Streptomycetaceae > Streptomyces > Streptomyces sp. NPDC055632. The sequence continues at coordinate 104,839 of NZ_JBSHHY010000021.1, forward strand.
ACACCCGCAAGGTCGAGAAGCACACCCCGATCCACCCCGAGTACGTCGCCTCCGTCCTCGACGAACTGGCCGACGACGACGCCGTCTTCACCGTCGACACCGGCATGTGCAACGTCTGGGCGGCCCGCTACCTCACGCCCAACGGGCGGCGCAGGATCATCGGCTCGTTCAGCCACGGCTCGATGGCGAACGCGCTCCCGCAGGCGATCGGCGCCCAGTTCACCGATCTGAACCGCCAGGTCGTCTCGCTCTCGGGCGACGGCGGGTTCTCCATGCTGATGGGCGACTTCCTCACCCTGGTCCAGTACGACCTGCCCGTGAAGGTCGTGGTCTTCAACAACTCCTCGCTCGGCATGGTCGAGCTGGAGATGATGGTCGCCGGCCTGCCCTCCTACGGGACGACGAACAAGAACCCGGACTTCGCCGCCATCGCCCGCGCCGCCGGGGCCCACGGCGTCCGCGTCGAGAAGCCCAAGCAGCTCGCGAGCGCCCTGAAGGACGCCTTCAAGCACGAGGGGCCGGCCCTGGTGGACGTCGTCACCGACCCCAACGCGCTCTCCATCCCGCCCAAGATCAAGGCGGACATGGTGACCGGCTTCGCGCTCTCCGCCAGCAAGATGGTCCTGGACGGGGGCGTGGGCAGGATGCTCCAGATGGCCCGCTCGAACCTGCGGAACGTGCCCAGGCCCTGACCCTCCGCCACGACCCATGTATGCCGACGGTCCTGTGGGGCATGCATCCCCGTGAGCCTGTTCGACGCGACCACGGGTGGGGGGACATGACCGGGGAGGCACGACAGCCGACTCAGCTGCTCAGAAAGGTGGGGTGCGCGGATCTCACCGCGGTGCCGGAAGTGCGGCACGCCCTGCGGGAACTGCTGCGGAAGTGGGGCGACCCGGGCGCCTCGGACGTGGCCGAGCTCCTCACCAGCGAGCTGGTGACCAACGCCCTGGTCCACACCGACCACGGGGCCGTCGTGACCGCGACGGTCGTCCCCGAGCAGTTACGGGTCGAGGTGCGCGACTTCGTCCCCGGCCTGACCGCGCCGGAGGCACCGCCCGCCGGCGACCGCACGAACGGCCGGGGGCTCGTCCTCGTCCAGGCGCTGGCCGACTCCTGGGGGGTCGAGGACCAGGGGGTGGGCAAGGTGGTGTGGTTCGAACTGAACGGCGGGGCCGCCTGAGGGGGCGACCCCGCCGTTCTCCCTGCTTCCGTACCGCTCAGCCGAACTGCTGCTCCAGGTCCTTGAGCTTGCGCTCCAGGGAGTCGAGACGGGGCAGCGCCTGGGTGTCGTCCTCGGCGGTGAGGTCCACCGCCCGGGAGTCTCCCGTACGGGGCTCATCGCCCCTCACGGCTTGCAGGGACGGCCGGGGTCGAAGCGGCAGCTGTCCGGGGTCCGCTATGGCGGGCTCCACGACGGGGGCCTGGACGGCACCCGTCGTGGAGCCCGACCCGGAGACCTGGGCGGGCGCCGTGCCCGGGGCGGCCGTGGCGTTCAGCGCCGCCATCTCGACCTGGCGGCCACCGCCGCGGCCGATCCCGAAGGACCGGTGCTGACGGTTGATCGCCTTGAGCCGGGCCCGGTCCAGCTTGACCTGGTCCCGCCTGCGGATCCGGTTCTGCTCCTTCTCCTTGCGGTCCTCCCGCACCTCGTCGACCGCCTCGTCCAGGGTCCGCACGCCCTCCAGGAGCATCAGGGACCAGGCCGCGAAGGTCTCCCGGGGCGCCCTCAGCCAGCGGACGATCCGGATCTGCGGCAGCGGGCGGGGCACGAGGCCCTGCTCGCGCAGCGCGGCCCGGCGCGTCTGCTTCAGCGCCCGGTCGAAGAGGACCGCCGCCGAGAGGGACATCCCCGCGAAGAACTGCGGGGCTCCGTCGTGGCCGAGGCCCCTGGGCGCGTGCACCCAGTTGAACCAGGCCGCCGCGCCCGCGAACAGCCAGACGAGCAGGCGCGAGCCGAGGGCCGCGTCGCCGTGGCTGGCCTCGCGGACGGCGAGGACCGAGCAGAACATGGCCGCGCCGTCGAGCCCGAAGGGCACGAGGTACTCCCAGCCGCCGGAGAGGCTGAGGTTCTGGCGGCCGAAGCCCACGAGGCCGTGGAAGGAGAGCGCGGCCGCGACGGCCGCACAGCAGAACAGCAGGCCGTACGAGGCGAATCCGTAGATCGCCTCCTTGCGCCTCCGGCGCTCCTCGCTGCGTTCCCAGGAGTCCTCGGCCGGGGCCTGGTCACCGGCGCGCTTCCCGCGCGCGAGCACCGCCACCGCCGTCAGGACTCCGGCGACCATCACGCCGCCCGGGAGCAGCCAGTCCAGCGATATGTCGGTCAGTCTCATGCGGTGTCCCTTGCATCGCGGTAGGGCGTTCGGTCGCCCATACTGACCGACCCCGAGCGGCGCTCACGCCGTTTCGGGGCAAGAGCACGCCAACGGGGTGCCGGTCCATGCGAATGGGGACGATCTGGTCGAACATCCTTGCAAGGAAGGGGAGTTGCGTTCGATTGACGCCACCCTTCCGGGTGGCGTAATCGTCAGGCGGCCGCGGTCAGCCGGCGGACCCGGTCGGCGTCACAGGTGCGCGGGCAGGTGACGCAGGTGTCCTCGGGGCGCAGCGTGTAGAAGAAGCAGCAGGTGGCCCGGTCCCGGGTGGTGAGCGGGGCGCCGTCCGGCCCGTCGGCGCCGGGCAGCTCCCGGAAGCCCGCGGAGCCCGCGTACGGCTTGGCGGTGCCCGGCATGAGGAGCTCCAGCTCCCGCATCGCCCGCCGCTCCTCGCCGAGCAGGGTGCCGACGTACCAGAGGCCCTCGACGATCTCGTCCGTCGCCATCCCCCACAGGGCCCGGCGGCCGCGCCGCATCCGGGGGCCGAAGCCGTCGAGGAGCGCCTCGAAGTGCTCGGCGAGCGAGGAGCGCACCTCGGCCCGCAGCGCCTCCTCGTCGGGGACGACCCGGGCGCCGGGCAGGGCCGCGGCCGGGTCGTCCGGCAGGCAGGCGAACTCCTCGATCCGGACCGCCAGGCGGCCGAGGGTGCGCTGGAAGGCGACGTTCCGTACGGGGAGCCGGGGCACCCGGCGCTCCAGGAACCACGGGACGGTGACGAGCAGGCAGGCGGACCAGGCGTAGCGGTGCAGTCCGAAACTGGCGACGACGTCGGGGCGGCCCCGGGTGCCGTAGTCGCGCAGCACCTGCTCGTCGTCCCAGGCCAGGAAGGCGTCGAGCTCGGCGCCGCCGGCCGCGAGCGCCTCCGCGCCGACCCAGCCCTCGCCTCGCGGCAGGAGCTCGCCGGGGGCGTGTTCCTCTATGCGCAGGTACGAGAAGACCTCGGCGAGGCGGGCGTAGGAGGCCGCGACGGGCGAGGCGGACGGGGCGGGCAACAGGGCGGGGACGGTCATGCGGACCACCGAATCGCGATCGTTGGCAGGTAAGCCTTACCTTACCCGATTCGATCGGGTGTCTCACCACCAGCACACCGTTCCGACCTGCGAGGCGTCTCTCACACCCCCGGCGCCGGTCCGTTCGCCTATGGTGCACAGAGGACCCGCGCGACGCGAGCCGGGCCCGGTACGAGGCCCCAGGAGGACCCGGGTGGAGCAGGGAGCGGCGCGCGAGCGGACGACGGAGACCCCGTCCCCGGCCTCGCCCCCCGCCGACACCGCGCACGGGGAGCCGACGGACCCGGCCGGGACCCCGGACGCGCGCTCCGCCCGCGTACCGGGCCAGGCCCGGAGCGGGGAGGCGGGCGGGGGAGCGGAACCGGGGCCGTACCAGGACGCGGCCCCGGCCCCCGGCGGCCCCCCGTACGCGCGCGGCGAGCACACCCACGCCGGGCCGGCCGGGCTCGTGCCCCGGCCCGTGCGGCGGCACTCCGTGCGCGGGCAGGTCCTCGAAGCGCTCCGCACCGCCCTGGTCGGCGGCGAGCTCGTCCCCGGCGAGGTGTACTCCGCGCCCGCCCTCGCCGAGCGCTTCGGCGTCTCCGCCACCCCCGTCCGCGAGGCCATGCAGCGCCTGGCCGTCGAGGGCGCCGTCGAGGTCGTGCCGAACCGCGGCTTCCGCGTCACCGAGCGCACCCCCCGCGAGCTGGCCGAGCTGGCCGAGATCCGCGCGCTCATCGAGGTCCCCGTCATGCTGCGGCTCGCCCGCACCGTCCCGGCCGCCCGCTGGGCCGAGCTGCGCCCGCTGGCCGAGGCCACCGCGACGGCCGCGGCCCGGGGCGACCGCGCCCACTACGCCGAGGCCGACCGAGCCTTCCACCGGGCCGTCCTCTCCCTCGCCGGGAACCAGCAGCTCCTCGCCGTCGCCGACGACCTCCACCGCCGCTCCCAGTGGCCCCTGATCAGCGCCCCCGCCGTCAGCCACGGCGTCCTCGTCGCCGACGCCGCCGAGCACACCGCCCTGCTCGACGCCCTGATCGCCCAGGACCTGACGGTCGTCCGGGCCCTGGTGCGGGAGCACTTCACGGGATCGGAGTGCTGAGCGCCCGGGACGACTAAGGTCGTGGGCGTCAGCCGCTCGCACCGTGCCGTCCGTGAGGTGTCACCATGCCGTCCGCGACCCCGTCCCCGGCCTGGGACGGACGCCGACCCGCCACCGGTGCGGAACCCGGGGCCGCGGCCCTGCTCGGCTGGCTCACCGACCCCGACGCGCCCCGGCTCTGCCTCGTCACCGGCGCCCCCGGCAGCGGCAAGACGGCCCTGCTCGGCTGGCTCGCCGCGCACGGTCCGCGCTCCGGCCGCCCGCGCCGCCGCCCCGCCCGGGTGCTCGTCCCGCTGGCGGGACAGTGCGCCCTCGGCGTCACCTGGACCGTCGCCGACCGCCTCGGCGTGGTCGCCGGGACCCCCGGCGACCTCGTCGACGCCCTCGCCACCAGCGAGGCGCGGCCCACCGGCCGGGCCGTCCTCCTCCTCACGGACCTGCACGCCGCCGCCGAACCCGAGGCGCTCGCCCGGCTGGTCGCGGAACTCGCCGGGGTGGGCCGGGTCCGCCTCGTGGTCGAGGCCCGCGACGACACCCCCGCCCTCGCCGCCCTGCGCGCCGGCCGCCGGGTCGCCGTCGTCGAACTGGACGGCGACCCCGGTCCCCTCGACGCGGCCGGGGAGCCCGCCGCCCGGCCGCTGCCGGACCTCTCCGACCCGGCCGCCGTCTGCGCCGCCGACCCGCTGCTCGTCACCACGGCGTACGTCACCGGCTCCGCGCCGGCCGGGGTGCCCGGCACCCTCGACGGGCCCGAACCGTCCGGCCGCCCCGGCGAGACCACCGCCGACGACCACGGCGGCCTGCGCACCGCCTGGATGCGGGCCGGACAGTCGCTCTGCCGCGCCCAGCCCCGGGCGGAACGGGCCCTGGTGCTGCTCGCCGCGCTCGGCGACGGGGCCGACCCCCGGCTGCGGCCCGCCCTCGCCGACCTCGCGGCGGCCGCGCCCTGGCGGCTCCGCTGGGCCCGCCACCGGGGCGATCTGACCCCGCCCTGGCCGGGCCCGGTCGCCGTCCTCGGCGCGGCGGGCGGCCCGCTGGAGGGCACCCTGCTCGTGGGCGACCGCACCGGCACCGTACGCCTGCTGCGCGAGGCCGACGCGAGCTCCGCCGGGCGCCTGGCGCACACCGTCCCCGGCCGGATCGCCGCCCTCGCGCCCGCGCCGGACGGCACGGTGCTGATCCTGGACGACCGGGGCCGGCTGCACGCCGTACGCGGGACGGCGCCCCGGCCCCCCTACCTGGAACGCCTCACTGAGGCGGTCTCCAAGACCCTCGCCCGCCACCCCGGCACGGCCCTCGCGGCGATCGGCGGCTCGGTGGTGGTGGGGGACCGGCTCGGTTCCGTGCACGCCTTCGGCCTCACCGGCCTGCACCAGGCGGCCTCCCACAGCGGCCGGGTCACGGCGGTCGCGGCGGTGGAGTCCGAGACCCCCTTCGTCTGCTCCGGCGGCGCCGACGGGACCGTACGGCTCTGGACGCCGGGCCGCGACCCGCGCCCCGAGCCCCTCGCCGAGCGCCGCTCGCCGGTGGTCTCGCTGCACGCCGCGGAGACTCCGCACGGCCCCCTGGTCGCCGCGGCCTGGGCCGACGGGCTCGTCGAACTCCACCGGCCGGAGGGCGGCCCGAAGCTCTCCTTCCGCCCGGGCCCCCCGGTCCGCGCCGTCGCCGTCACCGGCTCCGGGGCCCTCCTCGTCGGCACCGACGAGAGCCTGCTGTGCCTCGCGGCGAAGAGGTGACCCGGCGTCAAGAAGTGGTGCTTCAAAGGCCTTTCACGTGGCCGGGTGCGGGGTGAGCTGGGCCGACAGCCAGGTCGGCACCCCGCCGAGCAGCCGGAAGAGGCGCCGCGCCTCCGCCCGCAGCCGTCCGGCCTCCGGTTCGGTCTCCGTGGTGGCCAGGGCGGTGAGGGCCGGAGCCGTACCGACCAGGTAGCCCAACTCCTCGCGGATCCGCAGCGATTCGGCGAACCCGTGCCTCGCCTCCGCCAACTCTCCCTCCCGCAGGGCCAGTCCGGCCAGATGGCGCCATGTGGAGGAGAGCAGCAGCGAATCCCCCTGGGCGACCGCCCCCGCGTGCGCCCTGCGGTACGCGGCGCGGGCCGCCTGCGGGGAGTCGCCGAGGTTCTGGGCGACCAGGCCGCGCCGGAAGTCGAGCAGCGGCCGGCCCTCGGCGGAGGGGGCGGTCAGGGCCGCCGCCCGGCCCAGGGCCATCCGGGCCTCGTCGGCCCGGTCGCGGACCCCGAGGAGGGTGGACGCGTAGGCGAGGTAGCCGCGTTCGCAGGCGGCGGCCCCGCGCTCCTCGTCGGTGCGGGCGACCGCCTCGGCCGTCCGCAGGGCCTCCTCGGCGTCGGCCCAGCCCTTCTCGGTGTAGAGGCAGCGCTCGATGAGCAGCGCGGCCCGTTCGAGCGCCGCGGCCGGTTCGGCGGCGCGCGGCGCGAGCAGCGCGGCCGCGTCCGTCCAGCAGCCCCGGGAGCGGAGACGCCATACGGCGGTCTCCACGGGAGTCTCCTTGCCGTGGGCGAGGAACGGATCTTCGCCATCCCTTGATTCGGAACCAGACATGGCGGTATCCGCCACATTGCCCTCCCCGAGCGCGCCATCGAGCTGTTGAGTAGACCCGCATCTCAGCACGAAGCGGCATACCCGGCCAAGGGGTCGGGTGAAAGATTTCACAAAGGGACGATCGGTGTGGTGACCACCCTTCGGAGCACCTCCGACGGTCCGTCAGATCGCCGCCGGGCCCGGGATCCGGCCCCGGAGCGACCTGTCGGCCGCCCCGGCCGACAGGGTCCCACCAGCCCGTACGCCACTCCTTCGGACTCCTCCGAAGGAGTGAATTTCCGGATGTTTTTCCGGGCCTCCGACGGGCTTCCGCCGAAGGTGTTCAGCTCATCCGCAGCGCCAGGAAGAAGTCGAGCTTGTCCTCCAGGCGGGACAGGTCGCGGCCGGTGAGCTGTTCGATCCGGCCCACCCGGTACCGCAGCGTGTTCACGTGCAGGTGGAGCCGGGACGCGCAGCGCGTCCAGGAGCCGTCGCAGTCCAGGAAGGCCTCCAGGGTCGGGATCAGCTCCGCCCGGTGGCGCCGGTCGTAGTCCCGCAGCGGGTCGAGCAGCCGGGCCGTGAACGCCCGGCGGACGTCGTCCGGGACGAACGGCAGCAGCAGCACGTGCGAGGCCAGCTCGTGGTGGCCGGCCGCGCAGACCCGGCCCGGCCGGGCCGCCGCGACCCGGCGGGCGTGCCGGGCCTCCTCCAGGGCCCCGCGCAGGCCCTCCGCCGAGTGCACGGCCGCGCTGACGCCCAGGGTCAGGCGCCCGTCGTCGGCGAGGCCCGCGGAGAGCGGAGCCCGTACGGCGGCGAGGAGCGCGTCCGCGTGCAGGCCGACGGAGCCGGCACCGCCCTCGTCCTCGCTGTCCGGCAGCGGCCCGGCGGCCAGCGGCACCAGGGCGATGGCCTCGTCCCCGCTGTGCGCGACGGCGATCCGGTCGGCGGACTCGGCGCCGACGGCCGCCGGGTCCACCAGGATCTCCTCCAGGAGCGCCTGCGCGACCGGCCCGCCGTCCACCGGGGACCCCTGGCCGGCCTCCTGCTCCCACTCCACCCGGGCGACGACGACCTGCCAGTGCGGGGCCGTGCCGAGTCCGGGCAGCAGCACCGGGGCGGCCACCCGCAGCCGGGCCGCGATCTCGGCGGGCGCGGCGCCCGTCTGCACCAGCTCCAGGACCTCCTGGGCGAGCCGGCGCCGTACCGTGCGGGCCGCGTCGCGCCGGTCCCGCTCGACCGCGATCAGCTGGGTCACGCCCTGGAGCAGGTCCAGCCGGGCGGCCGGCCAGTCCCCGGCGTCCGCCTCGACGGCGAGCAGCCAGTCCGAGAGGACCGTCTCGCGCACGTCCCGGACGGCGGGGGCGGCGCCCCGGCCGGTGTTGCGGATCGGGAAGAGCGAGTACGTCGTGCCGCCGCCGGACACCCGGTGCGGGCCGCGCCGGCCGGTCCGGACGGCGGCCAGGTGCTCACCGGCCAGGGAGGCGGCGAGCCCGCTGTCCAGGGGCTCCCCGGCACCCGCGATCCGGCGGCCGGTGGGGGAGAGGACCCAGGCCCGCAGGTCCAGGTCGGAGCCGAGCAGGTCGAGGACGACCTCGGGGCCGCCGCCCGCCGGGCCGGAGGTCATCAGGCGCCGGTGCCGGTCCACGACGGCCGCCAGGTCCCCGGCCCGCTCGCCGGACACCTGTCGAACAACGTGCTCGGTGATCGTCGCGAACGCAACGGACTCGTTGACCGCGAAGAGCGGCAGCCGATGGCGCGAACACGCCTGTACGAGATCGTCGGGGATGTCCCCGAGCTCCGCCTCGCCCGCCGCGAGCGCCGCCACCCCGGCCGAGGCCAGGATCCGGACGAAGGGCTCGGCGTCCTCGGGCTCCCGCAGCCAGGCGAGCCCGGTCAGGACCAGTTCCCCGCCGGACAGGTAACGGCTGGGGTCCTTGAGGTCCGTCGTCATCACGCCCCGGACGGTGCGGTCCAGCTCGTCCTCGCCGCCGAGCAGGCGCAGCCCCAGCGCGTCGTTCTCCAGCAGTGCGCGCAGCCGCATGATGTCGCCGCCGTCCTTCTCGTCAGTGGTCGTGGTTGTCGCGTTGTCGCATTCTCGACGGGTCGGTGGTGCCACCGTTTCCATGGGGAAACGGTGAGGTTTCCGTTCTCCGTCTTTCGTTCGAATCTACAAGACGACGGTGGGCACCAGCCAACTCCTTCATGTTTTCGGTGACTGCACCCAGGAGAACGTGGCCTTGTGTACTAGGCCACACACCGCGTGAACAGCACATGAACAAGTCGAGGGCCGGCCGTCTTCCCGGGCCCATCCGCACCGCACTGATCATCCGATCACCAGAATCACTAGAAGAGAGCCACCATGGACTTCCTTCGCCCCGCCAGCTGGGAGGAGGCGCTCGCCGCCAAGGCCGAGCACCCCACGGCCGTGCCCATCGCGGGCGGTACCGACGTCATGGTCGAGATCAACTTCGACCACCGGCGCCCCGAGTACCTCCTGGACCTGAACCGTATCGAGCTGCTGAGCGAGTGGGAGGTCGGCGAGGAGAACGTCCGGCTCGGCGCCTCCGTCCCGTACACCCGGATCATGGAGAACCTGCGGGCCGAGCTGCCCGGTCTGGCGCTCGCCTCGCACACGGTCGCCTCCCCGCAGATCCGCAACCGCGGCGGCGTCGGCGGCAACCTCGGCACCGCCTCCCCGGCCGGCGACGCCCACCCGGCCCTGCTCGCCGCGGGCGCCGAGGTCGAGGTCGAGTCGGTGCGCGGCAGCCGCTTCATCCCGATCGACGCGTTCTACACGGGCGTGAAGCGCAACGCCCTGGAGCCCGACGAGCTCATCAAGACCGTCCACATCAAGAAGGCGGACGGCCCCCAGCAGTACTCCAAGGTCGGCACCCGCAACGCGATGGTCATCGCCGTCTGCGCCTTCGGTCTCGCGCTCCACCCGGAGACCCGGACCGTGCGCACCGGCATCGGCTCCGCCGCGCCGACCCCGATCCGCGCCAAGGAGGCCGAGGCCTTCCTGAACGCGGCCCTGGAGGAGGGCGGCTTCTGGGACAGCGGAAAGATCATCACCCCGTCGATCGCGAAGCAGTTCGCCGACCTCTGCTCGGGCGCCGCGAACCCGATCGACGACGTCCGGGGCACCGCGAAGTACCGCCGCCACGCCGTCGGCATCATGGCCCGCCGCCAGCTCGGCTGGACCTGGGAGCAGTACCGCGGCACCGGCCGCACGCTTGAGGGAGCTGCATAACATGCGCGTCAATTTCACGGTCAACGGACGTCCGCAGGAGGCCGACGACGTCTGGGAGGGCGAGTCCCTCCTCTACGTCCTGCGCGAGCGGATGGGCCTTCCCGGCTCCAAGAACGCCTGCGAGCAGGGCGAGTGCGGTTCCTGCACGGTCCGCCTCGACGGCGTCCCCGTCTGTTCCTGCCTCGTCGCCGCCGGCCAGGTCGAGGGCCGCGAGGTCGTCACGGTCGAGGGCCTCGCCGAGTTCGCCAAGGAGCGCACGGAGCACGGCTCCTGCGGAACGGGCGCCTGCGGCACCCCGCTCGACGCCGCCAAGAAGTGGCAGGCCAAGCCCGGTCAGGACTCCCAGACCGGCGAGGGCGTCGAACTCTCCCCGATCCAGCAGGCGTTCATCGACGCCGGCGCCGTCCAGTGCGGCTTCTGCACCCCCGGTCTGCTGATCGCCGCCGACGAGCTCCTGGAGCGGCAGAGCGACCCGTCCGACCAGGACATCCGTGAGGCCCTCTCCGGCAACCTGTGCCGCTGCACGGGCTACGAGAAGATCCTCGACGCGGTCCGCCTCGCGGCCGCCCGTCAGGGAGAGGCGGTCTGACCATGGCGCAGAACACCCGTACCGTCCCCGCCGGTACGCCCACCAACGTCACCCAGAGCCACACCAAGGGCGGCATCGGCGAGTCCACGCTCCGCCCCGACGGCACCCTCAAGGTCACCGGCGAGTTCGCGTACTCCTCGGACATGTGGCACGAGGACATGCTCTGGGGCCAGACCCTCCGCTCCACCGTCGCCCACGCCGAGATCGTCTCCATCGACGTCTCCGAGGCCCTGGCGATGTCCGGCGTGTACGCCGTCCTCACGTACGACGACCTGCCGGCCGAGATGAAGAACTACGGCCTGGAGATCCAGGACACCCCCGTCCTCGCCCACGGCCGGGTACGGCACCACGGCGAGCCGGTCGCCCTGATCGCCGCCGACCACCCGGAGACGGCCCGCCGCGCCGCCGCCAAGGTGAGGATCGAGTACAGGGAGCTGCCCGTCGTCACCGACGAGGCCTCCGCGCTCGCCCCCGACGCGCCCCTCATCCACGAGGGCCGCGACGACCACCACGCGGGACACGTCCCGCACCCCAACATCGTGCACCGCCAGCCGATCATCCGCGGAAACGTGGCGGAGGCCCGCAAGCGGGCCGACGTGATCGTCGAGGGCGAGTACGTCTTCGGCATGCAGGACCAGGCCTTCCTCGGCCCCGAGTCCGGCCTCGCCGTACCGGCCGAGGACGGCGGCGTCGACCTGTACGTCGCCACCCAGTGGCTCCACTCCGACCTGCGCCAGATCGCGCCCGTCCTCGGCCTGCCCGAGGAGAAGGTCCGGATGACGCTCTCCGGCGTCGGCGGCGCCTTCGGCGGCCGCGAGGACCTGTCGATGCAGATCCACGCCTGCCTCCTGGCGCTCCGCACCGGCAAGCCGGTCAAGATCGTCTACAACCGCTTCGAGTCCTTCTTCGGCCACGTGCACCGCCACCCGGCGAAGCTCCACTACGAGCACGGCGCCACCAAGGACGGCAAGCTCACCCACCTCAAGGCCCGGATCGTCCTCGACGGCGGCGCCTACGCCTCGGCCTCCCCGGCCGTCGTCGGCAACGCCTCCTCGCTCGGCGCCGGCCCGTACGTGGTCGAGGACGTCGAGATCGAGGCGGTCGCCCTCTACACCAACAACCCGCCCTGCGGCGCGATGCGCGGCTTCGGCGCGGTCCAGGCGTGCTTCGCGTACGAGGCGCAGATGGACAAGCTCGCGGCGAAGCTGGGCATGGACCCGGTCGAGTTCCGGCAGATCAACGCCATGGAACAGGGCACGCTCATGCCCACCGGCCAGGTCGTCGACTCGCCCGCCCCGGTCGCCGAGCTGCTCCGCCGGGTCAAGGCCCGCCCGATGCCGCCCGAGCGCCAGTGGGAGTCGGCCGGCGAGGGCGCGGACGTCCGCGCGCTGCCCGGCGGCCTCTCCAACACCACGCACGGCGAGGGCGTCGTCCGCGGCGTCGGCTACGCCGTCGGCATCAAGAACGTCGGCTTCTCCGAGGGCTTCGACGACTACTCGACCGCCCGCGTGGTCCTCCAGGTCATCAACGGCGAGCCCGTCGCCATGGTCCACACGGCCATGGCGGAGGTCGGCCAGGGCGGCGTCACCGTGCACGCCCAGATCGCCCGCACCGAGCTCGGCGTCACGCAGGTCACCATCCACCCGGCCGACACCCAGGTCGGCTCCGCCGGCTCCACGTCCGCCTCCCGGCAGACGTACATGACCGGCGGCGCGGTGAAGAACACCTGTGAGGCCGTCCGCGAGAAGGTCCTGGAGATCGGCCGCCGCAAGAACGGCTCGTACCACCCCGCCTGGGCGACCGCCGAACTCCTCCTGGAGGGCGGCAAGGTCGTCACCGACGGCGGCGAGGTCCTCGCGACCCTCGCCGACGTCCTGGAGGGCGAGGACCCGATCGACCTGGAGCTGGAGTTCCGGCACCGCCCGACCGTCCCCTTTGACCTGGTCACCGGCCAGGGCGACGGCCACGTCCAGTACACCTTCGCCGCGCACCGCGCGGTCGTCGAGGTGGACACCGAGCTCGGCCTCGTCAAGGTCGTCGAGCTCGCCACCGCCCAGGACGTGGGCAAGGCGCTCAACATGCTCTCCGTCGTCGGCCAGATCCAGGGTGGCACCACCCAGGGCCTGGGCGTCGCGGTGATGGAAGAGATCATCGTGGACCCGAAGACCGCGAAGGTGCGCAACCCCTCCTTCACGGACTACCTGATCCCGACGATCCTCGACACGCCGACCATCCCGGTCGACGTGCTCGAACTCGCCGACCCCAACGCGCCGTACGGCCTGCGGGGACTCGGCGAGGCCCCGACCCTGTCGTCCACCCCGGCCGTCCTCGCGGCGATCCGGAACGCCACGGGCCTGGAGCTCAACAAGACGCCGGTCCGCCCCGAGGCGCTCACCGGCACCCTGTAGGACCCTCCGGGCGGTACGGCCCATCCCGGGAACGTCACCCTTCCCCGCCCGTACCGCCCGGAGCCCCCACGCACCACCCCCGTTCGTCTCGGGCCGTCCCCCGGGTCGTGCAGCCACGCAGCATCCCAAATCCCGCGGCTTCAGCCGGACCAGAACCCTTCGAAGTCCGACGCGGGTGCCCCTTTGAACCTTGGGAGTAGGCCCCATGACCCAGTCGTCAGTGGAGCCCAAGACCAGCGCCGAGGACGCGGGCTCCGGCTCGCGCACCCCCGCCGGCAGGTCTTGGCTCGACCGGTACTTTCACATCTCGGAGAGAGGATCCACCGTCGCGACGGAGGTCCGCGGCGGCGTCACCACCTTCATGGCGATGGCGTACATCCTCCTGCTCAACCCCCTGATCCTCGGCGGCAAGGACGTCGAGGGCAATCTGCTCGGCCAGCCGGCGCTCATCACGGCCACCGCCCTCGCCGCGGCCGCGACGACCCTCCTGATGGGCTTCTGGGGCAAGGTCCCGCTCGCCCTCGCCGCCGGTCTGAGCGTCTCCGGCGTGATGGCCTCGCAGGTCGTCCCCGTCATGACCTGGCCGCAGGCCATGGGCATGTCCGTGGCGTACGGCGCGGTGATCTGTCTCCTGGTGGTCACCGGCCTCCGCGAGATGATCATGAACGCGATCCCGCTCGCCCTGAAGCACGCCATCACCATCGGCATCGGCCTCTTCATCGCGATCATCGGCTTCGTGAAGGCCGGCTTCGTCCACGAGAACCCCGCCCCGGGCGGCGGTCCCGTCTCCCTCGGCCCGGCCGGCGAGCTCCAGGGCTGGCCCGTCCTGATCTTCGCCTTCACCCTGCTCCTGATCTTCGCCCTCCAGGCCCGCAACATCCCCGGCGCCATCCTCATCGGCATCGTCGTCGGCACGGTCGTCGCGGTGGTCCTCAACGCGGTCGCCGACATACCCGCCAAGGCCTGGTTCTCCGGCCCGCCGGAGCTGGACGGCAGCGCGGTCTCCGCCCCCGACTTCTCCCTCATCGGGGACGTGTCCTTCAGCGGCTGGGGCGACGTCGGCTACATCACGATCACCATGATCGTCTTCACCCTGGTGCTCGCCGGCTTCTTCGACGCCATGGCGACCATCCTGGGCGTCGGCACCGAGGCCAAGCTCGCGGACGACAAGGGCCGCATGCCCGGCCTCTCCAAGGCCCTCTTCATCGACGGCGCCGGCGGCGTCATCGGCGGCGGCGCCGGAGCCTCTGGCCAGACGGTCTTCGTCGAGTCCGCCACCGGCGTCGGCGAGGGCGCCCGCACCGGCCTGGCCTCCGTGGTCACCGGCGGCTTCTTCGCCCTCTGCCTCTTCTTCACCCCGCTCACCGCGATCGTCCCGCAGGAGGTCGCCGCCGCGGCCCTGGTCGTCATCGGCTCGATGATGATGCAGAACGCCAAGCACGTGGACTGGAGCGACCGCTCCGTGGCGATCCCGGTCTTCCTCACCGTGGTCCTGATGCCGTTCACGTACACCATCACCACGGGTGTCGCCGCCGGTGTCATCTCCTACGCGGTGATCAAGACCGCCCAGGGGAAGGCGCGGGAGGTCGGGGCCTTCATGTGGGGCCTGACCGCGATCTTCATCGTGTACTTCGCCATCCATCCGATCGAGAGCTGGCTCGGCGTCGGCTGACGCCCCCACCGCCCTCCCGCACCTTCCAAGGAGAACCGAGATGCTGGACATCGCCGAAGAGCTGCACCGGTGGGTCGAGCAGGGACGCGCCTTCGCCGTCGCCACCGTGGTGGCGGTCGGCGGCAGCGCGCCCCGGCAGCCGGGCGCCGCGCTCGCCGTCGACAGCGAGGGCACGGCGATCGGATCGGTCTCCGGGGGGTGCGTGGAGGGCGCGGTGTACGACCTGTGCGTCCAGGCCCTCGACGACGGCCGGACCGTCGTCGAGCGCTTCGGCTACAGCGACGAGGACGCCTTCGCCGTCGGCCTGACCTGCGGCGGGATCATCGACATCCTCGTCACCCCGGTCCGCGGCGGGGTCTTCCCCGCCGCGCTCGCCGCCGCCGTCGAGGGCGAGGCGGCGGCCCTCGCCCGGATCGTCTCCGGCCCCGACGACCTGCTCGGCCGGGCCCTCCTGGTCCGCCCCGACGGCTCGTACGAGGGGAGGCTCGGCGGCCACCCCGAGCTGGACCGCACCGCGGCCGGCGAGGCCCGCGCGATGCTCGACGCGGGCCGCACCGGCACCGTGGAGATCGGCGAGGACGGAAGCCGCTGCGGACAGCCCCTGACCCTCCTGGTCGAGTCCTCCGTCCCCGCCCCCCGCATGATCGTCTTCGGGGCCATCGACTTCGCCGCCGCGCTCGTCCGGGTCGGCAAGTTCCTCGGCTACCACGTCACCGTCTGCGACGCCCGGCCCGTCTTCGCGACCCCGGTTCGCTTCCCCGAGGCCGACGAGATCGTCGTCGAATGGCCGCACCGCTACCTGGAGTCCACCGACGTCGACGGCCGGACCGTCCTCTGCGTCCTCACCCACGACGCCAAGTTCGACGTGCCCCTGCTCCGGGTCGCCCTCCGGCTCCCCGTCGCCTACGTCGGCGCGATGGGCTCCCGCCGCACCCACGAGGACCGCAACGAGCGGCTGCGCGGGGTCGGCGTCACCGAACTCGAACTCGCCCGCCTGCGCTCCCCGATCGGCCTCGACCTCGGCGCCCGCACGCCGGAGGAGACCGCCCTCTCGATCGGCGCCGAGATCGTCGCCAACCGCCGGGGCGGCACGGGAGCCTCCCTCACCGGCGCCCACACCCCGATCCACCACGACGGGCCCCGGGGGCCGGTGGGGCGGATAGGGTCCGTGGCCTAGGGCCTGTCCGGCGGATCATGGCCGGGCGTCGCTGCCCATCCGGCCCTGATCCGCCGGACAGGCCCGGGAGGACGTCCCCGCCGTCAGGCCGGATCCACCGGAAGCGCCTCCCACGGGGGAGGCGCGAGCTGGTCCGTCCAGGCGGCCAGGGCCTCGCCGTCCACGCAGACGATCCCGCAGGTGGCGGCGTACTCGGCGGCCGGCGCGGTGAGGGAGCTGGTGGTCACGAGCACGGCCACATCGGCCTCGTGGACCGTGAAGCAGGTGCCGCCGAACCGCTGGAGGTCCTGGGAACCCACCCGGTGGTCCTCCGCGTACTGCTTGCACTGGAGCACCACACGCCGCCCGTCCGCGGTCGTCGCGATCACGTCGGCGCCCAGGTCGCCCGCGCCGCCGACCACCTCCACGGGGGTGCAGCCGTCCCGCGCGCAGAGCGCGGCGACCGTGTGCTCGAAGCCGTCGGGGTCCACCGCCGCGTGATCCAGGGCCGTGTGGTCCAGAGTCGTGGGGTCCACCACCGTGCGGTCCAGCGCCTCCGGGCCGACGCCGGGCACGTCCGGGACCGGCGCGGCGACGGCCGTACGGAAGGCCTCACGTCGCCCGGCTGCCGCCGCGCCCCTCCTGATCAGCGCGAACCCGACGGCCAGCGCCCCGAGGGCGGCGAACGCCACCAGGAGGGCGGCCGGCACGCCCGAGCCCCGGTCCCCGGCCGCCTCGGCCGTCTTGAAGAAGAGCGCCAGACCGCCCACGCACGTCCCCGCGAGCCCGATCGCGAGCACCAGATCGCGACCGATCGCCACGGGGCCGCGCCGGACCGCGCCCCTGTCCTGCCCGACGGATCCCATCAGGGCCCCTCCCTCCCTCGCGTACGACTCCTCGCGTACGACCCCGCCTGTACGACCCCGCCCGTGCGACCCCTCGCGCACGGCCCCTCGCGCGCACGGCCCGTCCGGCCCCGCACGCGCCGCGCCCCCGACCCCCGTGAGGGGCCGGGGGCCGCGGCATGTGCCGACCCCGAGGGTCAGCGCTTGAAGGCGTCCTTCGTCTTCTCCTTGGCCTCCCGGGCGTCGCCCTTGGCGCGCTCGGCGCGGCCCTCGCCGGCCATCCGCTCGTCGCCGAGCGCACGGCCCGTGTTCTCCTTGACGGCGCCCTTGACCTGCTCGCCCTTGGCCTTCATCTTCTCGTTGCCCGACATGTCGGCTCCTTTCCGAGAACCTGGAAAACCATTGCCTTGGTGACATGCCGCATAACCGCGAACCGGCCCCCGAAACGGGGTCGGGGGTTCCGGACCGCGATAATCGAGGCGGCCACGCGTGCGCGCGGCCCGACCATCCCGAGGACGAAGGGCCGACGATGCTGAAAGAGGGCCGGCGAGTGCGGCTCACGGTGGACCTCAGGCTGGCCGGAGAGGTCGTCCCGGCCGGCGGACCCCCGGCGGAGACCGGCACCGGGGCGGGGTTCCTGGCCCTGGCGGCGGGCGTCGAGGGCACGGTCGAGCGGGTGGACGAGGACCGTCCGCAGAGCCCCGAGGTGCGCGAGTACGAGCGGCTCAAGTCCCTCCTGGACGACTTCGGCCACCAGATGCCCCCGGCCAGCAGGCGGCAGCTCGAAGAGCGGGTCGCCGCCCTGGAACCCGCCTGGACCGCCTACCTGGAGCGGAAGCTCCGCACGACCGTCCGCGTCCGCTTCGACAACGGCTTCGTCCTCGACGACGCGCCCGGGGACCTCTTCGCCCCCGTCTGACCGGGGCGCCCGGTCAGCGGACGGTCTCCTCGATGCCGGTCGAGAGGGCCACGTGACGCCATCGGTCGAGTTCGCGTCGCACCAGGTCCAGCTTCGCCTCGACGCGCTCGACCGCGTCCGCGCCCAACTGCAGCCGCAGCGGGGGCTCGGCGGCCTCGGTGACGTCGACGACGGCCCTGGCCGCCTTCACCGGATCGCCCGGCTGGCGGCCGTCGTTCCGGGCCAGCGCCTCGCGCACCGGCCCCGCGCCGACGGCGTAGTCCTCGATGGCGGCCGGTTCGACCCGGATGCTGGAGGCGCTGAGGAAGTCGGTGCGGAAGCCGCCCGGTTCCACGATCGTGACGCGCACGCCGAGCGGGGCCAGCTCGCCGTGCAGCGCTTCGGAGATGCCCTCCAGGGCGAACTTCGACGCACCGTACAGGCCCGCCGCCGGAGCGGTGGCGAAGCCGCCCACGGAGCCGATGTTCACGACGTGTCCGGACCGCTGGGCGCGCAGCGTCGGCAGGGTCGCCCGCAAGGTGTTGAGCACGCCGAACACGTTGACGTCGAACAGCGCGCGGACGGCCTCGTCGGAGGTCTCCTCGATCGCGCCCACCAGGCCGTGACCCGCGTTGTTGACCACGACGTCGATCCGGCCGAACTCCTTCAGACCCGACTCCACGGCGGCCGCCAGCTGCTCCGGTTCGGTCACGTCCGCGGTCACCGCCAGCAGACCGTCCGGCTTCTCCGGGTACGCGCGGAGCACCGCCGACGCGTCCCTCGCCGCGGCGATCACGCGATGCCCGCGGCCCAGCGCCTCCCGGGTGATCTCCGCGCCGAGCCCGCGCGAGGCACCCGTGACAAACCAAACACCCATGTTCTCCCACCGTCCGATCGCCTTGTGGCCGACGGTCCGACGGTAGGACTTAGAGTGCTGTACAGGTCAACAGGCTTGTGACGGAAGGTCGTTCGCGGGCCCCGTGTGCCGCCTGCCCCAAGGCGGCCGGAGCCGGGGGCCGCCTGAGTACGATCGCCCACGCCGGCCTGGGTACGCGAGCGGTTGCCCGCCCCGTACGGTGCCGCGAGGGTGTTCGCATGCGTCGACTCCTCTGGCTCGCACCGCTGCTGCTGTTCCTCGTCGTCTACGGAGTGGTGCACTTCTCCGACGACGAGGGGACCGCCGCCGCCCGGGAGGCGGCCAGGAAGGCGAGCCGGCGGCTGGACAGCCAGCGCCCGCGCACGGCGGAGGAGGTCGGGTACTCCGCCTCCGTCCTCGACGGGGTGGAGGTGATGCGGGTGACGGGCACCTCGACGCACGACGGGGACGGCGTCGACGTGGTCGTCCGCACGTCCGGCTTCGCGTACGAGGGGCTGCTCTTCCCCGAGCGGTACGTCGTGCGACGCTGCTTCAGGGTGCGGGTGTCGCCCAAGGGGGAGGGGGACGCGGAGCCCCGCAAGGTGGACTGCCCGGACGGACCGGCGCTGACCTTCCCCCCGCCGCCCGAACCGCCCCGGCTGCCGTACGCCGAACTGGAGGCGAGGCTTCCCCGGGTGCCGAAGGGGGGCCGGGCGGACGAGGCAGAGGTGCGCCGGGTGGTCGCCGCCCTGGACATGGACCCGAAGATCCGTACCGAGGTGAAGGCGGACGGCGACCGGGTCGGCGTCCTCCTGCTGGTGCCGGGCAACGGGTTCGACGCGCAGGACTGCCTGCTCGCCCGCGTGGCACCCGGCGCCACCTCGGTGTGGGTGCCGTCCCGGATGCAGCGGATGCCCGGAGAAGGCGGCTGCACCGTCGGCAACGCCCTGGACCCGGCGCCCCCGCCGCACTGACCGGGGAACGGGCGGACGGCGCGTCAGGCGGCCGGCTCGGCCGGGACCGCCTTCCGGACGTCCGCGAGGTACGCGGTCATGGCGTCCCGGTTGCGGGTCAGCTGGTCGATCCGCTGCGCCATGCGCGCGCACTCCAGCTCCAGGAGCGCGATCGTCTCCGGCGTCGGGTTCGGGATGTCGATGCGGCCGGGCGGCCCCAGGCAGGGCAGGATCCTGCGGATCGTCTGCGTCGAGAGGCCCGCGTCGAGCAGCCCGCGCACCTGCTGGACGCGGTCCACGCAGGGCTCGGGGTAGTCGCGGTAGCCGTTGGCGCACCGGTGGGAGGCGATGAGGCCCTGCTCCTCGTAGTAGCGCAGCATCCGGCGGGAGACCCCGGTGCGTTCCGACAGTTCCCCGATGCGCACGATCCCCGCCCTCCCCGCGTTCCCGCGACGCTCTTCCGGATCCCGCTTGACCTTCACATCAATGGAAGGGTTCGACCATGCTGCCATGTCGAGCACAGACCTGACCAGAGGACCCTCCCACAGCCCCGCCCCCTCCTCGGGGCGGACCGAAAACCCTTCCCCGTCCGGCGGGTTGCCCCTGCCGGCGCTGCTCGCGCTGGCGACCGCCGTGTTCATCACGAGCCTCACCGAGACGCTGCCCGCCGGGCTGCTGCCCGCGATGGGCGGCGACCTGGGCGTCAGCGAGTCCGCCACCGGGCAGACGGTGACGATCTACGCCCTCGGCACCGTCCTCACCGCCATCCCGCTCTCCGCCGCGACCGCCGGATGGCGCCGCCGCCGGCTCCTGCTGACGGCCATGGGCGGGTTCGCCCTCGCCAACACCGTGACGGCGCTCTCCACTTCCTACCCGCTGACCATGGGAGCCCGGTTCGCCGCGGGGGTCGCGGCGGGCCTCGCGTGGGCGCTGCTCGCCGGCTACGCCCGGCGGATGGCCCCCGTACACCTCCAGGGCAAGGCCATCGCGGTGGCCATGGCGGGGATCCCCGTCGCGCTCTCCCTCGGCGTGCCCGCGGGGACGTTCGTCGGCAGGGTCGTCGACTGGCGGACGGCCTTCCTCGTCATGACCGGCCTGACGCTGGTCCTCCTCGGCTGGATCCTGGCCGCCGTCCCGGACTACCCGGGACACCGCCCGGAGAAGGGCTCCTCACCGTCGATGACGGCCGCGCTCAAGGTGCCCGGCGTCGCCCCGGTCCTCGCCGTCACCCTCGTCTTCGTCCTCGCCCACACCCTCCTCTACACCTACATCGCGGCCTTCCTCGACCGGCTCGGGATGGGCGGCCGGGCCGACACCGTCCTCCTGGTCTTCGGCGCCGCCTCGCTGCTGAGCATCTGGGCCGTCGGCACCCTGATCAACCGCCGGCTCCGGGCCCTGATGATCACCGGCACGCTGCTCGTCGCGGTGGCCGGCGGGATCCTGGCGCTGTTCGCGCAGTCGCCCGCGCTCGTCTACGGCGCGGTGGTGCTCTGGGGCCTGGGCTGGGGCGGCGCGCCGACCCTGCTGCAGACGGCGGCGGGCGACGCGGGCGGCGAACAGGCCGACGCCGCGCAGGCGATGCTGGTCACCCTCTGGAACGTCGCCATGGCGGGCGGCGGGGTGGTCGGCGGCCTCCTCCTCGACGCGTTCGGCACCGGGGCCCTCCCCTGGAGCGTGCTCGCCCTCCTGGTCCCCGTGGCGGCCGTGGTCGTCGCGGCCCGCACCCACGGCTTCCCCGCCCGCAGGGAAGCCTCTTGACGGTGCGTCAGTCGGGCGGCGCGTCCAGGGCCGCCCGTACGGCGGCCAGCACGGCCGTCTCGTCGGCGCCCGTCGCGCGGGCCCCGGCGACGTACGCGCGGGCGAGCCGGGTGAGGGCGGCGGTGTCGACGGGCGCCGCGCCGGGGCGGGCGGCGACCCTGGTGCCCGCGCCCCGCCGGGTGCGGACCAGGCCCGCCGCCTCCAGCTCCTTGTAGGCGC
The DNA here is from genome assembly GCF_053618675.1 of Streptomyces sp. NPDC055632. Classification (NCBI taxonomy): domain Bacteria; kingdom Bacillati; phylum Actinomycetota; class Actinomycetes; order Kitasatosporales; family Streptomycetaceae; genus Streptomyces; species Streptomyces sp. NPDC055632. The sequence continues at coordinate 126,446 of NZ_JBSHHY010000021.1, forward strand.
GGTTCACGGTGCCGGGGGCGAGCCCCAGGTCGGCGGCGAGCTGCCGGACGGTGGGGAGCCGTTCGCCCTCCGGCAGGACGCCGCCGTCGATGAGCGCCGCGAGCTGGGAGCGGATCTGCTCGTACGGCGGGACCGGGCCGGTCGTGTCCACGCGTACGGCCGGACCGTTCACGGCCCGCTCCGGGGGGAGGCCGGCGGGGCGAGGACGGTGAACAGCGACCACAGCGCCGTGCCGGCCGCGACCGCGGCGACCGGCAGCAGGAGCAGACCGGCGGTGTGGACCAGGGGCCCCACGCAGGACAGCGAGCGCAGCGCGCCGGAGGCGAAGAGGGCGGCGCCGGCCAGCGGCGCCGAGACCAGGAGGCCCCACGCGGCCGTCACGGCACGGGCGCGTTCCCGTCGCCGCCGCGCGTCGTCCGCCGTCGCCGCGGAGTCGCCCCCGGGGGCCGGGCGCCTGCTGATGCGGCGCAGGGCGTAGCCGCAGGCGGCGGTGCCGGCCGCGAGGGCGGCGAGCACCGGGAGGCCGTAGAAGAGTCCGGGCCAGGGTCCCCGGGACTCCGTCAGGCTCGTGCAGGCGACGCTGAGCGTGCGGCCCGCCCTGCCCGTGTCGTCCGGGGAGGCGGTGAGCGCGGCGACGGCGAGCAGCGCGAGGAGTACGGCGGCCTCGGCGGCGAGCAGGAGGGCGAAGCCGGCCGGCAGGACGTCGCGGACGCGGCGCGGGACGAGGCCCGCGAGCCGCACCGCGCCCCCGGGCCCCGGCGTCAGCGCGTCGGCGGCCAGGACGCCCGCCGTGGCGCAGACGGCGAAGACCGGCAGGGCGTGGAGGACGCCGAGCCCGAGCCCGGCGCCGTGGGCGACCGTCCAGGCCGCCGCCGCGCCGGTCGCCGCACCGCCCCACCGGACGAGCAGTTCGGTGCGGGCCGGCCGGAGCGGGGCGGGCGGGGCGGAGCCGGGCATGGGGACCCCCGTCGGAACTCTTGTGTCACGTGTCGAGTACAAGATGGCGGGCCCCGCAGCTTGTGTCAAATGAATGACACAAGCGCGGGTGAGGGGGCGGGGGGATCAGTGCGCCGTCCGCTCCCGTACGGTCGTCGCCCACACCGGCTGCTCCTCGGCGGCCTCGCCCCCGGTCTCGGCCCGCCGCCCGCCGCGCGCGAAGAAGTCCGCGAGCGGCAGGATCGCCGCGCCGACCGTCACCGCGTCCGGGCCGAGCGTTCCCAGGCCGATGTCCACGCGGGCCGCCGGGTACTTCAGGGCGTACTCCCGCGCGTACCTCTCGACCGTTTCCAGGAAGCGGGTGCCGAGCTGGAGGCCGGCCCAGCCGCCGACGAGGATGCGCTCGGGCTGGAAGAGGTTGATGAGGTCGGCGAACCCCGCGCCCAGGTACTCGGCGGTCTCCTCCAGGACGGCGAGCACCGTGGGATCGGGCGGGGTCCCGGCGTCGGCGGGGTACGCGGCGGCGAGCATGGCGGTGAGGGCCGTCTCCTCGTCCGTGCCCTCCGGAGGGTGCCCGCCCGCCTCCCGCCAGCGTTCGAGCAGCGCCTCCGCGCCCGCGTACGCCTCCAGGCAGCCCAGGGCGCCGCAACGGCAGCGGCGCCCCCGCACCCGTACCTTCAGATGGCCCCATTCGACCGCCCGCCCCGGCCCCGTCGGGTCGGTGACCACGCAGGCGCCGACGCCGGAGCCGAAGAGCACGACGACGGCGCTGCGGGCGCCGCGCCCCGCGCCGAACCACATCTCGGCCTGGCCGAGGGTCTTGGCGCCGTTGTCGATCCGGTACGGCACCGAGGCGGGGAGTTCCACGCTCTCCCGGAGCAGGCGTTCCAGGGGCACGGCGTCCCAGTCGACGGTCTGGCCGTGCACGACCGCGCCGGCCTCCGGGGTCCGGGCCACGATGCCGGGCACGCCGACGCCGACCCCGAGGAGCTGCTCGGCGGGCACGTCCGCGGTCCGCAGCACCTCCGCGATGCCGTCCCGGACGTGGCCGACGACGACCCCGACCTCGTACCGGTCGTGCGGATGCGGACCGCCCACGGCCAACGGGCGCTCGGCGCGCGCGAGTTCGGTGAGGGCGAGGTCGAACAGCTCGATCCTGATCCGGGTCTCGCCGACGTCGACGCCGATCATGAAGCCGCTGCCGGGGGAGATCCGGAGCAGGGTGCGGGGGCGCCCGCCGGCCGAGTCGACGCTGCCCGCCTCCTCGACCAGGCCCTCCGCGACGAGTTCGGCGACCACGTTGCTGATCGAGCCGGAGCTGAGCCCGGTCGCGGGGCCCAGCGAGAAGCGGCTCGTCGGCCCGTCGAAGTACAGGCGCTGGAGGACGGCGGTGCGGTTCTCGCGCCGCAGGTCACGGACGGTGCGTCCGTTCCGCTTGGTCACTGGGCCCCCTGGTGAAGTAGTCCTCGTCGAACATACCGCTGCGGGGCCGGGGAGGCGATATTATCTTTAGCTTTAAGTCATGAGGTGAAATAAGGCGGTCGGGGCCCCGTCGCCTTCACTTCCCGAACGCGGGACGTGCCGACGGGGTGCCTCCTAGGCTCCCAGGAGGGACCGGAGGTGGGCGCAGGCGTCCGCCTCGGCCGGGTGCGTGGCGACCGGCTCGTACGCGCCCCGCTCGTACACCCCGGTCTCCCAGCCGCCCCCGCCCGGCGCCGCCCGCAGATAGGCGAAGTCGGTCGGGACGGGGGAGGGTTCGTGGACGCCCTCGATCCAGTAGTAGCCGGCGGGCACCCCGGCCTCCTGGAGGGCCCGTTCGAGGGTGCGGCGGTGGTCGGTCATGCGGGGACGCGCACGAGGTAGCCGTTGTCGAGCAGCCACTTCACATTGAGCCGCTGCCCCTCGCCCGGGTCCAGGAAGGCCGGGTCCAGCTTGATCTGGCGGCCGCCGCCCGGCTGCTCGAACCAGGGCGCGATGGAGCCCTCCCAGACCACGAACGCCCGCGTCACCTCGTACAGGTGGTAGTCGCAGGGGAAGGCGGCGTCACGGGTGCTGAGGTTCTGCGGGGGCAGCGCCCGCTTCGCATAGGCGTCGCCCGCGGGGGCCAGGTAGCCGCCGAACTCCGAGCCGAAGCGGTCCAGTCGCTCGCCCCTCGCCAGGAGCTCGGGCGCCTTGTCGACCTCGCCGTTCACCTCGCCGAAGCCGTCGTTCGGCGGGTACTTCCAGCCGCCGGTGTCGGCCGGGCCCTCCCAGTACTTCTTGAGGAAGGCGGCGGGGGAGAGCTTCCCGGTCCGGTGGTAGCCGTCGACCAGCGGCCCGACCGGCTTCTGCTGCTTGTTCGGCAGGTGCTCGGGGCCGAGCCGCGCGTCGCCGCGGAACTCCCCGGTGCAGGGCGCGTGCGGCGCGGCCGCGTGCTTTCCGGTGGTCCCGGTGGTCCCGGTGGTCCCGGCGGTCTCGATGGCGGGTGCGGCCTGTGCCGCGGGGGCCGCGGTGAGGGCGGCGGTGACGCCCATGGCGGCGAGTACGGCACGGATCCTGGGGGCGGTACGGCTGCGCTCCACGCGGAGGTCTCCCTGGGAGGAGTGGTCAGTGGCGCGGCACAGAGTGGTTGAGCGGGTGCGCAGGGCGAGGGGGGGTGGGGGCGGAAACCGGCCATTCGCGCCGAGCGCCGAGCGCCGAGCGTCGGGCGCCGGGCGCCGGGCGTGGGGCATGGGGCCTCACAGGGCCCTTGCTGGTGGGGCTCGGGGCGAGTTCTCGCGGGTGGGACTCCGTGGGGCCTTCGCCGTCGGACCTCTCGGCCCCGACGGCCGGGGGTTCAGGCCTTCCGGAGGCCGCTGAGGAGCAGTTCGGCGAGCTGGTCGTACGCCTCCGCGTCGGCCAGGCCGGTCGCGGCGGCGACCTGGCGCCGCTGGATGCGGACCATGACCGAGGAGATGACGTCGGCGGCGAAGGTCACGTGCACCTCACGGAAGACCCCGGCCCGCACCCCCTCCTCGATGAGCTGCTGGACCCGTCCGGCGGCCGCGCGCGTGTTGCGCTCGTACACCTCGGCGGCGGGCTCGAAGGCCGCCACGTCGTCGAAGAACTGCGGCGAGACCGGCGCCAGCTCGGCCGAGACCGCCCGCAGATAGGCGGCGAGCCGCTCGGCGGGCCCGGTGGCGGCGGCGAGGACGGCCTCGACCCGGGCCGTGGCGCGCCGGAAGAAGTGCACGACCGCCGCCCGGACCAGCTGCTCCTTGCTGCCGGCCAGGCCGTACAGGGTCCGCTTCGAGCAGTGCAGCCGGGCGGCGAGGTCGTCGAGCGTCAGGCCGGCGAAGCCCTCGCCGACGAGGAGGGCGACGAGCTCCTCGAAGAGCGCGGAGCGGCGCGCCGCTCCGCGGCCCGTCAGCTGCGGGGTGTCGGCGGCGGAGGTCTCGATCACCCGCCCAGTATTCCAGGCCGCGCCCGGCGGAGGCCGTGGCCCCGCGCCCGAGAAGGCCGTGACCCCGCGCCCGGGAGGGTCGTGGCCGCGCGCACGCGGGGCCGGTCCGTGCGGCGCGGCACCAGGGGTTGCGGTCGGCCGCTCCTGCGCTACTCTGACCGGTACTGGAGTACCCTCCCCAGTACCACTTTGCGCGCCGCTGGAGTCGCCATGGATGTCGACCGCCTGCTTCCCACCCCCGAAGCCGCGGACCTCATCGCCCTCACCCGGGAGATCGCCGACAAGGAGCTCTCTCCCCGGGTGGACGAGCACGAGGCCGCCGAGACCTATCCCGAAGGGCTCTTCGCGACCCTCGGCGAGGCGGGGCTCCTGGGCCTCGCGTACCCCGAGGAGTACGGCGGCGGGGGCCAGCCGTACGAGGTCTACCTCCAGGTCCTGGAGGAACTGGCCGCGCGCTGGGCGGCCGTGGCCGTCGCCACCAGCGTCCACACCCTGGCCTGCCACCCGCTGCACGCCTTCGGGACGCCGGAGCAGAAGGAGCGCTGGCTGCCCGCGATGCTGGAGGGCCGGACCATCGGCGGCTACAGCCTCTCGGAGCCGCAGGCCGGCTCCGACGCGGCCGCCCTCAGCTGCAAGGCGGAGCGGCAGGAGGACGGCAGCGGGTACCGGATCACCGGGACCAAGGCCTGGATCACCCACGGCGGCCGGGCCGGCTTCTACGCCCTCTTCGCCCGTACGGCCCCCGGCAGCCACGGCGTCTCCTGCTTCCTGGCCCCCGGCTCCACCGAGGGCCTCGGCTTCGGCGCGCCCGAGCGCAAGATGGGCCTCCAGGCCGTGCCCACCACCTCCGCGTACTGGGACGGCGCCCTCCTGGAGGAGGACCGCCTCGTCGGCAGGGAGGGCCAGGGCCTCCAGATCGCCTTCAGCGCCCTCGACAACGGCCGCCTCGGCATCGCCGCCTGCGCCACGGGCCTCGCCCAGGCCGCCCTGGACACCGCCGTCGCCTACGCCAACGAGCGCACCACCTTCGGCCGCAGGCTCGTCGACCACCAGGGCCTCGGCTTCCTGCTCGCCGACATGGCCGCCGCCGTCGACGCGGCCCGCGCCACCTACCTGGACGCGGCCCGCCGCCGCGACCTCGGCCGCCCCTTCAGCCGCCAGGCCAGCGCCGCCAAGCTCATCGCCACCGACACGGCCATGAAGGTCACCACGGACGCGGTCCAGGTCCTCGGCGGCTACGGCTACACCCGGGACTTCCCGGTGGAGCGCTACATGCGCGAGGCCAAGATCATGCAGATCTTCGAGGGGACGAACCAGATCCAGCGGCTGGTGATCAGCCGGGGGCTGGTGCTCGCGGAGAAGTAGCGGGCCCATGCCCGCGGAGAGCGTCCACCGGGTCGTGCCGGCGGGGCTCGCCCCCGTCCCGGGCGTCGTCTCCTTTGGGTTGTCCGTTCGTGGGACTGGCGGTTTCGGGCCCGGCGGCACAAGATCGGGTCCTATGTCCCAGGCTGTATATGTCCAGAACACGCACCTCCTGCGCACGAGCGCGTTCGATCTGTGGAGGCGGCTCAGGAGCCTCCTCGAAGACCAGGGACTCGACCCGGCGGCGACCGTGCTGGTCCATCTCTTCCCGGACGGAGGTGGCCACGAGTTCGGCCAGTGCATAGACGGGGACGGCCGTGTCTACTCGTTCGATCTCGTCTACGACCGCGAGTCGCCGAAGGCGGCGGGCAGTGCCGTCCTCCGCGACTGGACCGACATCACCGACACCTGGCAGCACCGTTCGTTCCCGGACGAGATCGCCGACGCCTTCATCTGGCGTCCTCCGTCGCGCAGGACCGTCCTGCCTGCCTGATCGCGGGCGAGGTGTCACTTCGCGACGCCCGGACTCACTGCCCGGAGGCGGCGGGAGACGGGAACCGCCGCTGTGCCGACGAAGGCGAGGAAGCGCTCGGCGCGGGTGGTCGGATCCGGTCCGTCGAAGGCCCGCTTCCGCCGCCCGCCCGTCACTTCATCCGGGATCACGCACGTCGTGTGATCCCGTCTTGTCAGGCGATTCCCCCTCCACGGCGGCGAAGTAGCGACTCAGAGTGTCACGGGTGTCCGGAGTGAACAGGTTCTCCCGCATCGACCTGAGGAGCTCGGGCTCCGACAGCCAGCCGTGCCACGTCACTTCGTTCGGGTCGGGATCCGGGTCGTCGAACAGGACGGCCTCGTGCATGGCGAGCCAGTGGGGGCTGAGCCCGCCGCGGTTCAGGAACTTCGCGATGAAGCGGACCGGCGCTCGAACACCCAGTTCCTCGGCCAGTTCGCGCGATGCGGCTTCCTCGTAGGACTCGCCCGCGGCGACGGCACCGCCCGACGCCGCCTCGTAGTGCCCCGGGAACCGGGCGACCTGCCCGGAACGACGTTGCACGAGGATCCGGCCCTCCCGGTCCCGGCACACCGTCACGGCGATTCGATGCAACCAGCCACGGCGAACGGCCTCACCCCGGCTGACCACCAGCCAAGACCCGGTCCTGCTCGTCGACGCGCTCGACCACCTCCTCCACGAGCTCCACACCTGGCTGCCGAGGCACGGCCACGGAGGCGGACACCTGCTGCCGATCGAGCTTCTTCAAGACCCGGTCGCGAAGAAGCTCGTACTCCTCACGGAGCCTGCGCCACTCGGCCACGGGCGGGCGGGAGACGACGGTGCCGCCGGTGACGGTCTCCTCCGGCCCGAACTGCTCGCGCGTGAGGTCGACCTCGATGCCCGTGCCCAGGCGGTTCCACCAGTGGTGGTCCACCCACTCTCCGCCGACGTGGACCTCCCCGCGGATCAGCTCCCCTCCCAGCAGGTCGTTGAGCACCATGGCGGTCACCCCGCACTGGTCCCGAGCCGGGTTGTCCTCGGTCCAGCGCGAACGGAACTCGGGAGTGCACGTCTCGGTACTCCAACTGCTGCGAACGGCTCGTTCGATGTCGGAAAGAAGCAAGGGCGTCATGCCCGTGATCCTGCCCGCGAGCACTGACAGCGACCGGACGCCGGCGACACGGCGGAGGTCTGCCTCCGAGACGGTCGACGGCCTCTCGACTCGGCGGAGGACCCGAAGCCCGCTCGGGCTTGGAAGCAGGCACTCGGGGAGGGGCCCTCCGGTGAGGCGTTCGATCCTGCCCTCGCAGGGGCCCGGGGCTGTCGGTGCGGCACGTGCCCGGTTCCACTCGGCTCCACGGTGTCCGCCTCGGTCGAGGCCCGTGCTCAGGCGCGGCGGGTCCGCCGGAGCCATGCCGTCGTGCCGGCGATCAGGGCGAGTGCCGCCAGGTCGGCCAGGAGGGTCGGGGTGCCGGCCGACGGGCCGCCGTCGGACAGGTCGGCGGTGGCGGTGACGGCGCTCGGCAGGACGGTGATCAGAGGGGGGAGGCCGCCGTCTCCCGCGGCGTCAACGCCCATGTCCGACAACGGACTTCCACTCGGGATTCGCCGGACCCGGCCGCCGCAGCATCCGGGGCCCGGAGTCGCCGGGCACGCCGTCGATGCCGCGGACGACGGGCTCCGCGCCCACGGTGACCGGGAACGGCGTGACGACCACGACGTCCAGGGACGGTTTGAGCTCGCCGCCCAGCGCCGACCAGATGTCCGCGAGCGACCGCGACTCGGCGGGCGGCACCGCGACGGAGAGCGGCAGGGACGTGGAGACCGGGCGCACCGACTCCGGCACCGCGTCGGCCGGCAGCACCTCGTGGGGCAGCAGCAGCGCCAACGCGCCAGAGAGGAGACGGTGTTCGTCCTCGGTCCGGGTGGTCCAGGCCGTCACCAGGTACGAGAGGCGGAACCAGCGGGCCGGCCGGCGGTGGCGCGTCACGACCCCCCGGGCGTCCCGCTCGGCCAGGGCGCCGCGCTCGCGCCGCTCCACGTCCTCCCGGATGTCGTACAGATAGGCGTTCAGGGTCGGCGCGTTGCGGCGGGCCGCCCAGTCGCGGGTCGGCGCGTCGAAGGCGACGTCGCCCGTCACGGCGGGCGCGAGGAGGCCGCGCAGCGCCTCGTCGATCTCGTGGATCATCAGATGTAGCCCTCGCGGAGCGCGTACGCGACGGCATGCGCCCGGTTGGTGAGCTGGAGACGGGTCATCAGCGCGTGCAGGATGTTCTTGACGGTGCGTTCGGAGTAGGCGAGCCTCTCGCTGATCTGCCGGGTGTCCAGGCCCTCGGCGAGCAGCCGCAGGACGTCCACCTCGCGCGGCGCCATCCCGAAGAGCGGCACCGCCCCGCCGGCCGTCGCGCCCGCCGCCGTCGCCCGCCGGAGCCGTCCCACCTGGTTCAGGAGCCGGCTGACCAGGTCCGGCGGCAGCTCCCCCTCCCCGCGCGCCGCGCTGTGCACGGCGCTCAACAGGCGCTGCTCGGTGGCCTGGTGGCGCCAGATGATGGCGCGCACCCCGTACTCGACCACCGACAGCAGGTCGGGCTCGCGCAGCTCGCCCGCGACGAGCACGACCCGCTGGTCCCGGCCGCGCAGCAGACGTCGCAGCTCGGCCGTGGTGGACTCGTCGATCCGGTCCGCGAGCATCACGGCGACGGCGGGGGCGTTCCGCTCCTCCGGGGCCTGTTCCGGCCCGCCCCGCCCGTCCTCCTCCCGCTCCGGCAGGACGTCGAGGGACGGCTGGTGCCGCAAGTGGCTGATCAGCCCGGCCCGGCTGAGCGGATCGGACGCGTGGACGGTCACCGTCACCCGCTTGGTGAGCACTTCCGCCACCTGCTCCTTCTCGCACGCCCCGGCCGTCCGGGCGTGGTCGGGCGCCCGGTACGGAAGGCGAGGCGGCCGCGCCGGTGTCCCCGGGCCGGTGTCCGGCACGCACGGCGGTCCCCCGCGGTCTGCTGGCCGTGGCCGGCGCACGCCGGCCACGATGGTCGCCACCAGCCTGCCGCGCGCTGCTCACGTCCCGCTGCCGTCGCGCTAACGCTCCTGTCGCGACCGTTACCACCGATGTGATGCGCGCCACTGCCCGGGCGCCGGAGGCCGGGCGTGCGTGATCATGAGCGGATGGATGCTCGTTTCCTCGGGATCCCCGAGCTGGCCGAAGTCCCCTCCACGGCCGTCGTCGTCGACGTCATGCGCGCCTTCACCGTGGCCGCCTGGGCCTTCGGCCGGGGGGCGGAGAGGATCGTCCTCGCCGGATCCCTGGACGAGGCGCTGGAGTTGAAGGCCCGTCACCCGGACTGGGTGGCGCTCAAGGACGGCCCGCCGGCGCCCGGGTTCGACGCCGTCAACTCGCCCGCCCTGCTCCGCTCCTCCGACCTCGGCGGCCGGACCGTCGTGCAGAAGACCACGGCGGGGACGGTCGGCGCCCTCGCGGTCAAGGACGCGTCGCTGGTGCTGTGCGCCGGCTTCGTGGTGGCGGAGGCGACGGCCCGCCTCCTGCGGATGCGTGCGTGCGACGACGTCACGTTCGTGGTGACGGGCGAGGACGGGCGCGCCGAGGAGGACCTGGCGTGCGCCCAGTACATCGCGGGGAGGGCCGCCGGGGCCGGGACGGACGCGGCCGGGTTCCTCCGCCGCGCCGGGGAGTCGCGCGCCGCCGCCGAGTTGAGGGAGGGCGTACGCGAAGGGGCCCACCCCGACGACGTCGCGCTCTGTCTCGAACTCGACCGCTTCCCCTTCGCCATGGTGGCCTCCGTGGAGGACTCGCTCATGACCCTCCGCCCGTACACCGTGCCCCCGGCGGCCGCAGCGACCCCGAACTGACCGTCGCGGACCTGCGGCCCCGGCGGCGCAGCCCCCGCCTCCGCTTCCAGGCGCCTCGCACGCGGTTCTATGGTGGGCGGCGCAGATCGCGCGGACCGCGCGGTCCTCCGCGGGCACGCGCCCGATCCGGCGGCCATCCCGGCGGCAGGGTCGCCCCCGCACGACACGAACGAGGAGTTCCATGGACATCGCAGGCTCCGCCGCTCTCGTCACCGGCGCCGCCTCCGGCCTCGGTGCCGCCACCGCCGCCGCCCTCGCCGCCCGGGGCGCCACCGTCTACGGCCTGGACCTGGACAAGGCCGTGGCCGCCGCCGGGGCCCTCCCCGAGGGCGTCCGGCTGCTCGCCGCCGACGTCACCGACGAGGAGCAGGTCCGCGCGGCCCTCGCCGAGATCGACGCCGACGGGGCCGAGCTCCGGCTCGCCGTGAACTGCGCCGGCATCGCGCCCTCGGCCCGGATCCTGGGCCGCAGGGGACCGCACGACCTCGACCTGTTCCGCGCCGTCGTGAACGTCAACCTGATCGGCACGTTCAACGTGATGCGGCTCGCCGCCGAGTCCATCGCCCGGCACGAGCCCGACGGGCACGGGCAGCGGGGCCTCGTCGTCAACACCGCCTCGATCGCCGCCTTCGAGGGCCAGGTCGGCCAGATCGCGTACGCCGCCTCCAAGGCGGGCGTCGCCGGCATGACCGTCACCGCCGCCCGCGACCTCGCGCAGTTCGGCATCCGGGTCGTCACCGTCGCCCCCGGCATCGTCGACACCCCGATGATGGCCGGGTTCACCGAGGACGTCCGGGCCGGTCTCGCCGCGAGCGTCACCTTCCCGCAGCGCCTCGCCCGCCCGGAGGAGTACGCCCGGCTGGTCACGATGGTCGCCGAGCACGACTACCTCAACGGCGAGACGATCCGCATGGACGGTGCGCTCCGGATGTCGGCCCGCTGAGCCTCCGTACCCTCGAAAAAGCACTGGGTGCCGGATTCGTCCGGCACCCAGTGCCGCGAGATCGCCCTCCCAATGCTACTTTCGACGCATGGGAACAGCGTCGACGAACTCCACGAAGCCCGCGATGCGGGACTCCCTCATCGCCGCGGCCTTCCAGCTCTTCCTGGAGCGGGGCTACGAGCAGACCACCGTCGACGACATCGTGACCCTCGCGGGCGTCGGCCGGCGGTCCTTCTTCCGGTACTTCCCGTCGAAGGAGGACGTGGTCTTCCCCGACCACGAGCAGTGCCTCGACGACATGACCCGCTTCCTCGCGGCGAGCGCCGACTCCGACGACCCGATCGTCCGGGTCTGCGGCGCCGCCCGGCTCGTCATGCGGATGTACGCCGAGAACCCCACCTTCTCCGTGCAGCGCTACCGGCTCACCCGCGAGGTCGCCGGGCTCCGCACGTACGAGCTGTCGGTGGTCTGGCGGTACGAGAAGACCCTCGGCGACTACCTGCGCACCCGCTGGGCCGACCGCAGGGACGGCACCCTGCGCGCCAACGTGGTCGCGGCGGCCGTGGTCGCCGCCCACAACCACGCCCTGCGCCACTGGCTGCGCTCGGGCGGCGAGGGCGACCCGCTGGCCGCGGTGGACGAGGCCCTGGAGTTCGTGCGCACCACCTGGAGCTCCGCCCCGGCCGCCGACGCCCCCGCCGAGGAGGCGGAGGACGTCGTGGTGGTCATCACCAAGCGGTCCACCCCGATGTGGCGCGTGGTGCGCGAGGTGGAGTCGAGCCTCGGCGAGGGCTGAGGGGCGCCCGGACGGGGCCCGGAGGGCGCCCGGGGATCTCGGTATCTCCAATTGAGGGAACTCAGGTCTTTATTTGATGGCACTCAGTGCCATATCTTTGCTCCATGCACGGTCGAGCCGCCGAGTGCAAGGAGAAGGCATCGTGTTCCACACGGGACTGAGGGGCGGGACCGCCGTCCACGCCGAGGAGTCGGCCCCCGACTCCGAGCTCTACTTCCAGCGCTGCCGCTGGTGCCACACCACCACGTTCCAGCGACTGCTCTGTCCGACCTGCGGGTCGACCGACCTCGCGCCCGAACTCAGCGGGGGCGAGGGCGTGATCTCCGTACGGCGCGGGGTGGCCGCGGCCGACGCGGACCTCTGGCCGGTGCACATGGCGGAGGGGTTCGTGGTCCGCTGCCGGGTCGACGGACCGCCGCACGCGGTGCGCCCCGGGCTCCGGGTCAAGCTCTCCTCGGGCGTCGGCGTCTCCGGTCGCCGGCCGGTCGTCCGGCTCTGCGACGAGGTCCCGCTCGACGGCTGGATGTGAGCGGGCGCCCCGTCCCACATCGTGCGAAAGGGGCGGCTGGGTGGCACAGAGTGCCACCCAGC
>NZ_JBSHHY010000022.1:0-105510 GCF_053618675.1 Streptomyces sp. NPDC055632
TCCCCCCCCCGGGGGCTCCCCCCCCACCCCCCCCCGGCCCGCCCGCCCCCCCCCCCGGCCGCCCCGCGGGGCCCCCCCGCCGCCTCCAGCTCCTGCCGGGTGAACCGGGGAGAGGGCGTCAGAGGATCGCCCCGGGGGTGTAGGCGGCGGCCTCCGGGTGCTGCTTCACGATCTCGTCGACGCGGGAGACCACGGTGGCGACCTGGCCGGCGGCGGCGCCCGTGAAGGACAGCTTGTCCGCCATCAGCTCGTCGAGCTGCGCCCGGTCCAGCGGGATGCGCTCGTCGGCGGCCAGCTTGTCGAGCAGCTCGTTGCGCTCGGCGCCCTGCTCGCGCATGGCGAGCGCGGAGGCCACGGCGTTCTCCTTGATGGCCTCGTGGGCGACCTCGCGGCCGACCCCGGCGCGCACGGCGCCCATGAGGACCTTGGTGGTCGCCAGGAAGGGCAGGTAGCGGTCCAGCTCGCGGGCGACGACGGCCGGGAAGGCGCCGAACTCGTCGAGCACGGTCAGGAAGGTCTCCAGGAGGCCGTCCAGGGCGAAGAAGGCGTCCGGCAGCGCGACCCGGCGGACCACGGAGCAGGACACGTCGCCCTCGTTCCACTGGTCGCCGGCCAGCTCGCCGGTCATCGAGGCGTAGCCGCGCAGGATGACCATGAGGCCGTTGACGCGCTCGCAGGAGCGGGTGTTCATCTTGTGCGGCATCGCCGAGGAGCCGACCTGGCCGGGCTTGAAGCCCTCGGTGACCAGCTCGTGGCCCGCCATCAGACGGATCGTCTTGGCGGTCGAGGACGGCGCGGCGGCCAGCTGGACCAGGGTGGTGACCACGTCGTAGTCGAGCGAGCGCGGGTAGACCTGGCCGACCGAGGTGAAGGCGTGCGCGAAGCCGAGGTGGCCGGCGATCCGGCGCTCCAGGTCGGCCAGCTTGCCGGCGTCGCCGCCGAGCAGGTCGAGCATGTCCTGCGCGGTGCCGACCGGGCCCTTGATGCCGCGCAGCGGGTAGCGGCCGAGCAGCTCCTCCAGGCGCGCGTACGCCACGAGCAGCTCGTCCGCCGCCGTCGCGAACCGCTTGCCGAGGGTGGTCGCCTGGGCGGCGACGTTGTGCGAGCGGCCGGCCACGACCAGCTCGGCGTACTCGGCGGAGAGCCTGCCCAGGCGGGCGAGGACGGCGACCGTGCGGTCCCGCATCAGCTCCAGGGAGAGCCGGATCTGGAGCTGCTCGACGTTCTCGGTGAGGTCGCGCGAGGTCATGCCCTTGTGGACGTGCTCGTGACCGGCGAGGGCGTTGAACTCCTCGATGCGGGCCTTCACGTCGTGCCGGGTGACCTTCTCGCGCTCGGCGATGGAGCCGAGGTCGACCTGGTCGAGGACGCGCTCGTAGTCGGCGAGGGCCTCCTCCGGAACCTCGATCCCGAGGTCCTTCTGCGCACGCAGCACGGCGAGCCACAGCTGCCGCTCCAGCTTCACCTTCTGCTCGGGGGACCAGAGGACGGCGAGCTCCGCGGAGGCGTAGCGGCCGGCCAGAACGTTGGGGATGCGGGGCTTCGCAGTCACAGCAGTCACGTGGGCAGAGTTTACCTGGCGGTTTCTGCAGGTCGGCGCCGCCGTCCGATGTGGAGCTTGCTACGAGACGCGGGTCACGGCCGCTCGGCCCGGACGGGCACCGAGGGCGCGTACGGAAGCAGCTCCGGGCGCTTGGGCGCGCGGCCGTCGCCGGAGGAGCGGCCGGTCAGGCGCCGGCCGATCCAGGGGCCCAGGTGCTGCCTGGCGAAGCGGGCGTCCGCGAGCCGCCGGCTCGCCCAGCGCGGGCGCGCGGTCGGCGGCAGCGGGGTGCGCCAGTCCTCCTCGGGCTCCAGGCCGAGGGCCTGCCACACGGCCTCGGCGACCCGCCGGTGCCCCTCGGCCGTCAGGTGGAGCCGGTCCACGTCCCAGAGGCGGGGGTCGCCGAGCGACGGCGCCCCGTACAGGTCGACGACCAGGGCGCCGTGCCGGGCGGCGAGCGCGTCGATGTGGGCGAAGAGCTCCTCCATCCGGGGCCGGAAGCGCTCCATGACGGGCCCGTTCCGGCCGGGGCTGCGCATCAGGACGAGCTGTCCGCAGGCGGGTGTGAGGCGTTCCACTGCCTCGGTGAGGAGGTCCCTCACCCGGACCATGTCGACCTTGGGCCGGAGGGTGTCGTTGAGGCCGCCGACGAGGGTGACGACATCGGCCTCCATCGTTGCGGCCGGGCCGACTTGCTCCTCGACGATCTGTCCGATGAGCTTCCCGCGCACGGCGAGGTTCGCGTAGCGGAAGCCGGGGGAGCGGGTGGCGAGACGGCCCGCGAGGGCGTCGGCCCAGCCGCCGTAGGAACCGTCGGGCCTCAGGTCCGACATACCCTCGGTGAAGCTGTCGCCGAGGGCGACGAAACTGTTGTACGTGGCATTGATCTCCATGGCGGAGCGATCATACCGCGCGGTATGCGAGGCATGCCGTGGAGAACCCGGGAGGGGAAACCCGATGAGCGACGCGCTCCTGAGCGCCCTGGCCGAGGCCCTGGCCGGACTGGTGACGGCGGTCGAGAACTCCGACGAGGACGTCCTCGACCCCGACACGGCGGTGAAGTGGCTGGAGTCCACCGGACACACCCTCGCCGGGCTCACGGCAGCCGACCGGCGGACCCTCGACGGGCTGTTCCGCGCGGCCGCCCTGCGTGAGCCCGAGGGCCCCCGGCGGGACGGGCTGCTCAAGGTCTCCGAGGGCTTCGGCCTCACCGAGGACACCCACGCCGCCGCCTGCGACGCCGCCCTGGACCACACCCGGCGCCTCGCCGCCGTCGTCCGCGACGCCGACCCCGACACCCCCGTCCCCGGCCGCCCCGACCGGACCCTCGCGGACCTCGCCCGGCACGTCGGCGCCGTCCACCGCTGGGCCGAGCACCTCGTACGGACCCGCTCCGCCGTCCGCGTCCTCGCGGAGGACCTCCCCCTCGACCCGCCGGCCGACCCCGCCGCGTACGCCGACTGGCTCGTCGCCGGCGCCGAGCGGTTCGCCGCCACCGCCCGCGACGCCGACCCGGACGCCCCCGTCTGGTCCCCGGGCGCCGACCCGCACGTCCGCCACTACCCCCGCCACGTGCTCTTCGAGACCCTGGTCCACCTCGCCGACGCCGAACTCGCCGTCGACGGGAAGACCGGCCCCCTCGACCCCGGCACGGCCGCGGACGCCGTCGACCACTTCCTGACCGACGCCCCGTACATCGCCCGGATCGCCGAGCCGGTCTCCCGGCTCGGCCGGGACGGGACGGTCCTGCGCCTCACCGCCCGCGACGCCGGCGCCGTCTGGACCCTCGCCCTCGGCGGGGGCGGCTTCACCTGGACCCGGGGGAGCGGCGGCGCCGAGCCGACCGCCGCCGTCGAGGCGGACGCCGGGGAGCTGCTGCTCCTGCTGCACCACCGGTACGGGGCCGAGGAGCCGTGCTTCGCGCACACCGGCGACCGGGGCCTCCTGGACGACTGGCTGGCCGCCACCGCGCCCTGAACGAAGCCCGAAGGGCCCCGGGACGGATCCCGGGGCCCTTCTGTTTCCGCTTCCACGGACCGGTCACGACGCCGCGGGGCGCCCCACCAGCTCGCGCAGCACGTCCTCCATCGCCACGAGACCGGCCGGCCGGTCGTTCTCGTCGAGCACCGCCGCCAGGTGCGTCCGGCTGCGGCGCATCGCGGTCAGGACGTCGTCCAGCGGCGTGTCCGCCCGCACCCGGGCGATCGGCCGCAGCGACGTCACCGGGAACGGCAGGTCGCGCGGGACGATGTCCAGGGCGTCCTTGACGTGCAGATAGCCCAGGATGTGCCGCTCGGGGTCGACCACGGGGAAGCGGGAGAACCCGGTCCGCGCCGACAGCGCCTCCAGCTCCTCCGGGGTGGTGCCGACCGGGGTGGACACCACCTTCTCCGCCGGCATCACCACGTCCCGCACGGGACGCCGGCCCAGCTCCAGGGCGTCGTGCAGCCGCTCGGCGGCCCGGTCGTCCAGGAGTCCGGCATCACCGGCGTCGGTGACCAGGCGGGCCAGCTCGTCGTCCGAGAAGGTCGCGGAGACCTCGTCCTTGACCTCCACCCGCAACAGCTTGAGCAGGGTGTTCGCGAAGGCGTTGACCGTGAAGATCACCGGCCGCAGCGCCCGCGCGAGCGTCACCAGGGGCGGCCCGAGGAGCAGCGCGGAGCGCGTCGGCTCGGCGAGCGCGATGTTCTTCGGCACCATCTCGCCGAGCAGCATGTGCAGGTACGTCGCGAGCGACAGGGCGATCACGAACGAGATCGGGTGCACCAGACCGTGCGGGACGCCGACCGCGTCGAAGACCGGTTCGAGCAGGTGCGCGATGGCCGGCTCGGCGACGATGCCGAGGACCAGGGTGCAGAGCGTGATGCCGAGCTGGGCCGCCGCGAGCATCGCGGAGACGTGCTCCAGGCCCCAGACGACACTGCGCGCCCGCTTGTCCCCGGCCTCGGCCAGGGGCTCGATCTGGCTGCGGCGGACCGAGATCAGGGCGAACTCGGCGCCGACGAAGAAGGCGTTGACGACCAGGGTGAGCAGGCCGATCAGCAACTGGATCGCGATCATCGGCCGGCCTCCCCGGTCTCGTCCTCGACGGCGTGCACGGGCTCGTGCAGCAGCACGCGGGCCGCGCGCCGGCCCGAGGCGTCCACGACGTCGAGCCGCCAGCCGGCCAGCTCCACGCCGTCGCCGACGGCCGGGATGCGGCCCAGCTCGTGGGCGACGAAGCCCGCGAGCGTCTCGTACGGGCCGTCCGGCACCTTCAGGCCGATCGCGCCGAGCTGGTCGGTGCGGGCCGCGCCGTCGGCGGACCACAGCGCGCGCCCGTCCGCGTCCTCGCCGGCCCGTGCCAGGTCGGGGGTCTCGTGCGGGTCGTGCTCGTCGCGCACCTCGCCGACGACCTCCTCGACGATGTCCTCCAGGGTGACGACCCCGGCCGTACCGCCGTACTCGTCGATGACGACCGCCATCGTCTGCTTCCCGGACAGCCGGTCGAGGAGCTTGTCGACGGTCAGCGTCTCGGGGACGAGCAGCGGCTCGCGCAGCATCTCGCCGATCGGGCGGCGGTACCGCTCGGCGGCCGGTATGGCGAGGACGTCCTTGATGTGGGCGATGCCGACGACCGCGTCCAGGCTGTCCCGGTAGACCGGGAAGCGGGACAGGCCGGTCGCACGGGTCGCGTTCGCCACGTCCTCGGCGGTGGCCTGCACGTCCAGGGCGGTGACCTGCACGCGGGGCGTCATCACGTTCTCGGCGGTCAGCTCCGCCAGGTTGAGGGTGCGGACGAACAGCTCGGCCGTGTCCGCCTCCAGGGCCCCCTCCTTCGCGGAGTGCCGGGCGAGGGCCACCAGCTCCTGCGGGGAGCGCGCGGAGGCCAGCTCCTCGGTCGGCTCCATGCCGAGCCGGCGCAGGATCCGGTTCGCGGTGTTGTTGAGGTGGCTGATCAGCGGCTTGAAGGCGGCCGTGAACACGCGCTGCGGGGTGGCCACGACCTTCGCCACGGCGAGCGGCGAGGAGATGGCCCAGTTCTTGGGGACCAGCTCGCCGACCACCATCAGGACCACGGTCGACAGGGCGGTGCCCAGGACCAGGGCCACCGAGGAGGCCACCGCGGCGGAGAGGCCGAGGGCCTCGACCGGGCCCTTGATCAGCGCGGCGATCGACGGCTCGGCCAGCATGCCGACCACCAGGTTGGTGACGGTGATGCCGAGCTGGGCGCCGGAGAGCTGGAACGTCAGCGACCTGACGGCCTTCAGCGCGCCCGCCGCGCCGCGCTCGCCGCGCTTCGCCGCGGCCTCGAGCTCGCCGCGCTCGACCGTGGTCAGCGAGAACTCGGCCGCGACGAAGGCGCCGCACGCGAGGGAGAGCAGGAGCGCGAGGAGGAGCAGGAGCACTTCGGTCATCGGTTCACCTCCGTCCCATGATCACGCGGCGGGAGGAGGATCGCTCGGCGTCGGCGGCCGGAGCCGGAGCTTTCGAGTCTTTCGGAACCAGTGCTACTGGGAGGCTCGCCCATGGGCGGACGCTCACACCTTTCGGTCGTCGGAATGTGGGGGACCATGGTAAAGGACAGGCAAAGCGGGCTGCTGATCACCCTTGCCCTCCTCACTTCGCGAGCGGCTTCACCCAGCGGCGCCAGCGGTCCTCGCGCTCGTACCCGGCAGCCGCCCACACCATCCGTCCCGTTCCGTTCGCCTCCAGGACCATGGCGTCCGCGCGCCGTCCGCCGAGCGCGGCGAACCGCTCCTCGGCCGCCCGCAGGAGCGCGGTGGAGATCCCCCGGCGCCGGTACGCGGGCAGGACGGCCAGCCGGTAGAGGGAGGCGCGCCAGCCGTCCCAGCCGGCGATCACGGACCCCACGATCCGCCCGTCGGCCAGGGCGAGGAGCAGGGCCTCCGGATCGCGCTCGACGAGCCGGGCGACCCCGGGCACGTCGTCCGATATCGACGTCCCCTCGGCGGACTCCCGCCAGAAGGCCAGAACGGTTTCGGCCTCGTCGACGGTGGCGGCACGTATCTGCAGATCGATCATGGCCGGATCCCATCACGGGAACCTCCGGCCGTGCCAGGAGGTTCCGGGGAGCGGGACGGTGCCGCCTCACCGCCGCGCCGTGCCCAGGACGCAGGGGGAGGACGGCAGCCGGGGCCCGCTCCCCGGGACGTCGAAGGAGCGGTACGGGCCGAGGGCGAACCCGGCCCTCCCGATCTCCGCCAGCGGGTCGCGGGAGGTGTGGCAGCCGCCGAAGAGCAGCGGCCACACCGTGCGGTCGAGGCCCCGCTGCACCCGCGCGAGCCCCGGCGTGTCCGCCGCCCCGTGCTCGAAGAAGCGCAGCTCGCCGTCCGGGCGCAGGACCCGGCGCAGCTCCGCGAGGGCCGCCGGCACGTCCCGTACCGTGCACAGGACCAGGGAGACCACCGCCGCGTCGAAGGCGCCGTCCTCCGCCGGCAGCGCCTCGGCCGTCCCCGGCACCACGGTCACCGGAACGGCGGCCCGCCGCGCGGCCCGCTCGGCCAGCCGGCGCAGCCGGTCCTCCGGCTCGACGGCCACGACCTCCGTGACCCCGACCGGGTAGTGCCCGAAGTTCAGCCCGTTTCCCGCCCCGACCTCGACGACCCGTCCGGCGAGCCCGGCGAGCAGCTCGGCCCGCAGGGCCCCGAGCCCGCCCCGCGTCTCGGCGGAGACGCTGAACCGGGCGTAGAAGCGGGCGAAGAGGGGGTGGTGCACCCGGGGCGGACCGCCGGGCGCCGACCGCGGAGACGACATCGGGGACTCCTCGTGCCTGGACGCGCGTACGTCCAGCCTACGAAGCCGCGCGGTCCGGGGCCGGACGACGGGCCGGGGCGCTGGCCGCCCCGCGCCTCTTCATGCGGCCGGTGGTCGGAGTCCCGCCGGCCCGGGCTCCTTCGCACGGCCGACGGCCGACGGCCGGGGGCCCGGTCGCCCCGCACCCCTTCGCACCGCCCCCGCCCCGACCCGCCGGTCAGCCCCCGTAAGGCTCCGCGTGCGTCTCCGTGAACGCCTCCGCGTCCCACGTCCCGCCCAGGGCCGGGGCCAGCCAGCCGCCCGCCGCCGCCCGGAACTCCGCCGGGGACAGGGTCCCCGAGCCCTCCGGCACGGCTCCGAGCAGCGGCGCGCCCGCCGCCTCCGGCAGGTCGGCCAGGTTGCAGCGGGCCGCCAGGTCCGGCGCGGCCGGCCAGCTGCCGACCACCACGCCGAGCTGCTCGATCCCGCGCGCCCGCAGCGCCTCGGCCGTCAGGGACGTCGAGTTGAGCGTCCCGAGCCCGGCCGGGGCCACCACCAGGACCGGCGCGCCGAGCAGCGCCGCCGCGTCCGCGAGCGTGCCGCCCTCCCCGTCGAAGCGGACGAGCAGCCCGCCCGCCCCCTCCACGAGCACCAGGTCGTGCTCGGCGGCCAGCTTCCGGGCGGCCTCGGCGACCTCCCCGGGCCCGACGGGCGCGAGACCGGCCCGCCGGGCGGCCGTCCCCGGGGCCAGCGGCTCCGGGAAGCGGCCCAGCTCGGCCGAGGCGGCCGCGCCCGAGAGCCGTACGACCTCGTCCGCGTCACCCCGCTCGTCCGGTCCGACACCCGTCTGCGCGGGCTTCAGGACCGCGACCGACCGCCCGGCGGCGGTCGCCGCCGCGGCGACCGCCGCGGTCACGACCGTCTTGCCGATCTCGGTCCCGGTGCCGCTGACGACGACGATTCCCACTGCCCGCTCCATCCTTCTTCCGTTCAGCCCGCCGCCGCGGCGGCCCGTACCGCCGCGCAGATCCGGGCCACGTCCTCGTCGCCCGTCACGTACGGCGGCATCGTGTAGATCAGGTCCCGGAACGGGCGCAGCCACACGCCCTCCCGGACCGCCGCGCGCGTCGCCGCCGCCATGTCGACCCCGTGGTCGAGCTGGACGACCCCGATCGCGCCGAGCACCCGCACCTCCCGCACGCCCGGCAGGTCCGCGGCCGGGGCGAGCCCCTCGCGCAGCCCGGCCTCGATCCGCTTGACCTCGACCTGCCAGTCCTGCGAGAGCAGCAGGTCGATCGAGGCCAGAGCCACCGCCGAGGCCAGCGGGTTGCCCATGAAGGTCGGCCCGTGCGCCAGGACCGGCACCTCGCCCCGCGAGATCCCGTCGGCCACCCGGCCCGTGCAGAGCGTCGCGGCCATCGACAGGTAACCGCCCGTCAGCGCCTTGCCCACGCACATCACGTCGGGGGAGACCCCGGCCGCGTCGGCCGCGAACAGCGTGCCCGTGCGCCCGAACCCGGTCGCGATCTCGTCGAACACCAGCAGCACGCCGTGCTCGTCGCAGGCCTCCCGCAGCACCCGCAGATACGCCGGGTCGTGGAAGCGCATCCCGCCCGCGCCCTGCACCACCGGCTCCACGACCACCGCGGCCAGCTCGTGCGCGTGCCGCCCGATCGCGGTCCGCAGCAGCTCGGCGTACGACTCCTCGTACGCGGCCGGCGGGGCGTCCGTGAAGACCTGCGGCTGGAGGACCCCGGTCCACAGCTCGTGCATCCCGCCCTCGGGGTCGCACACCGACATCGGCTGCCAGGTGTCCCCGTGGTAGCCGCCGCGCCAGGTGAAGAGCCGCCGCTTCTCCGGGCGGCCGAGCGAACGCCAGTACTGCAGGCACATCTTGACCGCCACCTCGACGGAGACCGAGCCCGAGTCGCTGAGGAAGACGTGCCGCAGCGGCTCGGGGGTGATCTCCACGAGCCGGCTCGCGAGGCGGACGGCCGGCTCGTGGGTGAGCCCGCCGAACATGACGTGGCTCATCCGGTCGAGCTGGCCGCGCACCGCCTCGTTGAGGACGGGGTGGTTGTAGCCGTGCACCGCCGACCACCACGAGGACATGCCGTCGATCAACTCGTCCCGCCCCTCGGCGGGTTCGGCGAGCCGGAGGCGCACCCCGGACGCGGACGCGACGACCAGCGGGTCCGTGCGGCCCGGCATGGGGCCGTACGGGTGCCAGACGTGCGCCCGGTCCAGGGCGAGGAGCTCGTCGTTACGCATTCGGCGCGAGGTCCGTCCCGGCTCCCCGGCGGCGCACCGCCACCAGATCGGTCCGGGCGCCGCCCGGCCCGGCCTCGGCGGCCGGCGCCTCGGCGGGCTCCGGGACCGGGGCGTGTCCGCCGCACGGACCGCAGCCGCCGCCGGAGTGCGAGCCGCAGCCCGCGCCGCCCTCCGCCGCCGGAGTGCCCGAGCCGCACCCGCCACCGGCCTCCGCGCCCGCGCCCGAACCGCAGCCGCCGCCGGCCGCCGCGAGCGCGTCCGCGCGGTGGGCGGGCAGCGTGGGCGTGCCCGCGCCCTCCACCTCGAAGCCCGCGTCCGCGATCATGTCCAGGTCGGCCTGACCGGCCTGGCCCTCGCTGGTCAGGTAGTCGCCCAGGAAGATCGAGTTCGCGATGTGCAGCGCGAGCGGCTGCATCGAGCGCAGGTGCACCTCGCGGCCGCCGGCGATCCGCACCTCGACGTCGGGGCAGACGAACCGCACCATCGCCAGGATCCGCAGGCAGCGCTGCGGAGTCAGGTTCCACTCCTTGGCGAGCGGGGTGCCCTCGAAGGGGATGAGGAAGTTGACCGGCACCGAGTCCGAGCCCAGCTCCCGCAGCGCGTACACGACGTCGACCAGGTCCTCGTCGGCCTCGCCCATGCCCGCGATCAGGCCCGAGCAGGCCGAGAGCCCGGCGGCGTGCGCCTTCTGCACGGTGTCCACCCGGTCGGCGTACGTGTGGGTCTTGGTGATCCCGCCGTACGTCGCCTCGGAGGTGTTCAGGTTGTGGTTGTACGCGTCGGCGCCGGCCTCCCGCAGCCGCTCCGCCTGGCCGTCCGAGAGCAGACCGAGGCAGGCGCACACCTCGACGCCCTCGTTCTCCTCCTTGATGGCCTCGATGGTCCTGCCGACGCGCTCGACGTCCCGGTCCGTCGGACCGCGTCCGCTCGCCACCAGGCAGACCCGCTTGGCGCCGCCCGCGACGCCCGCCGCGGCCGCCTTCGAGGCCTCGTCCGGCTTCAGCCAGGTGTACTTGAGGATCTCCGCCTTGGAGCCGAGCCGCTGCGAACAGTACGAGCAGTCCTCGGGGCACAGGCCGGACTTCAGGTTGACCAGGTAGTTGAGCTTCACCCGCCGCCCGAACCACTGACGGCGCACCTTGCCGGCCGCGGCCACCACATCGAGCAGTTCGTCGTCGGAGGTCGCCAGGACGGCGAGCGCTTCTTCACGGGTCGGCGGCTCGCGCCGCAGCCCCTTCTCCACCAGCGTGTTCAGCAGGTCCATAACCGCTGATCCTGGCCTACCGCCCGCCTCCGGGCCAAGGAGGATCCGAACAAACGGCGCCGTTCGGGGTGTGTGGATGACCACACCACGATCCCGGTCTCCTCCGGTTAGGGTCTGTGCGCTGCCTACAAAAGGCACCGGCCGGACGGCCGGAGGCGCCGACGGAGGATCCCGCATGCCACAGGCCGACGACACACGGGCCGCGGGCCCGCGCCGCACCGCGTTCGACTGGACCGGGGCCGAGGCGCGCCGCCGGGCCGACGCCGGCCTCGTCCGTACGCTGCGGCCCCGGGCGGCCGAGTCGGACCTCCTCGACCTGGCGGGCAACGACTACCTCGGCCTCACCCGCAGGCCCGAGGTCACCGGGGCGGCGGCCGAGGCGGCCCGGCGCTGGGGCGCCGGCTCCACCGGCTCCCGGCTCGTCACCGGCACCACCCTGCTCCACACCGATCTGGAGCGCGAACTCGCCGCCTTCTGCGGCTTCGAGGCGGCCCTCGTCTTCTCCTCCGGCTACACCGCCAACCTCGCCGTGCTCACCGCGCTCGGCGGCCGGGACTCCCTGATCGTCTCGGACGCCGCCAACCACGCCTCCCTGGTGGACGGCTGCCGCCTGGCGCGCGCCGAGACCGCCGTCGTCCCGCACGCCGACCCCGAGGCCGTACGGAAGACCCTGGAGGCGCACCCCGGGCGCCGGGCCCTCGTCGTCAGCGACTCCGTCTTCTCCGTCGACGGCGACCGGGCCCCGCTCGCGGAGTTCGCCGCCGCCTGCCGCGCGCACGGCGCCGGTCTCGTCGTGGACGACGCCCACGGCTTCGGCGTCCTCGGCGACGGGGGCCGGGGCGCGCCGCACGGCGCCGGGCTCGCGGGCGACGAGGACGTGGTCGCCACCCTGACCCTCTCCAAGTCCCTGGGCAGCCAGGGCGGCGCGGTCCTCGGCCCGGCCCGGGTGATCGAGCACCTGGTGAACGCCGCCCGCACCTTCATCTTCGACACCGGCCTCGCCCCGGCCGCCGTCGGCGGCGCCCTCGCGAGCCTGCGGCTGATCGCCGCCGAACCGGGGCTCGCCGAGCGGGTCCGCACCGTCGCCACCACCCTGTACGAGCGGCTGACCGCGGCCGGTCTGACCGCGGCCCGGCCCGACGCGGCCGTGGTCTCGGTCCGCGCCCCCTCCCCGGAGGCGGCGCTGCGCTGGGCGGCGGACTGCCGGGAACAGGGCCTGGCGGTCGGCTGCTTCCGGCCCCCGTCCGTCCCCGACGGCGTCTCGCGCCTGCGCCTGACGGCCCGCGCCGACCTGACGGACGCGCAGATCGGCCGCGCGGTGGAGACGGTCCTGCGGACCGCGCCCGCCGCCTGAGGGCCGGGGCGGGGGCGTTCACCGTTCGTACGGTTCACCGCTTCGGGCGACAGAGGCGGTTCCGCCCTGGTGGAACCCGGTACGGCGCGGCACCATCGGTGGGGCTCTGACGCGCAGTGCTATCCGGGGCAGCGGCCCCGGCGGGAAAGGGACAGAGTCTCCATGGCAGACCATCAGGAAGCAACCGTCACCCTGCCGAGCGAGCCCGCCTCGGTCCCCACCGCCCGGCGGTACGTCGCGGAGGTCCTCACCGGCTGGGGCCTCGACGAACTCTCCGACCAGGCGGACGCGGTCCGTCTGATCGTCTCGGAACTGGCCACCAACGCCGTCCTGCACACCTTCGGCCAGTCGCCCACCTTCACGGTCGACGTCCGCCTGGAGCGCGGGGAACAGCTCCACGTCGGCGTCACGGACAGCCATCCGCGCCTGCCCCGCCGCCTCCCCGCGGCGGTCCAGCAGGACAACGGGCGCGGCATGGTCATCATCCGTTCCCTGGCGGCGGAGTCCGGCGGCCGCCTCTCGGTGACCCCGACCCCGGACGGCGGCAAGACGGTCGGCATCACCCTGCCGTGGAAGGCGGCCGCGCCGGTGGTCTGTTAGAGACGGTCCGGCGGGTCGTGGCCGGGGCTGTGGGGCGGGGCCGATGCGGCGGGTCGTGGCCGGTCCGGCGGAGACGGTTCGGGTGCGGCGGCGCCACCGCACTCCCCGGCCTCTCCTCCGGCGCCCGCTCAGCGCCCGGGCGGGGTCACCGGACGCGTCCGTAGGAGACCTTCGAGGTCCAGATCTTGTCGAGCTTCACCCAGGAGCCCGTCTTGGGCGAGTGCCAGATCTTGCCGCTCCCGGCGTAGATGCCCACGTGGTAGACCTTCCCGCCGGAGTGGAAGAAGACCAGGTCGCCCTGCTGTCTGCTGCCGGCGGAGACGCGGCTCGTCTTGTTGTACTGCTGCTGCGCGGTGCGGGGCAGCGACTTGCCCGCCTGCTTGTACGCGTAGAGCGTCAGGCCCGAGCAGTCGAACCGTGAGGGTCCCGTGGCCCCGTAGCGGTAGGGCGCCCCCTTCTTGGCGGCGGCGACGCTCAGCGCCTTGTTCGCGTGTGCGGTCGCCGCCTGTGCCTCCGGTGCCGCGCCCGGCGCGAACAGCGTGCCGCCGACGGCGGCGAGGGTGAGAGCCGAGACGGCTCCGGCCCGGGACAGCAGGGACGGGACGTACATCTGCGCAGTCATGCGCAACCCTTCGTCAGCCGCCTGTGAAGGATGACCTGTCGGGTTCGGGCAGGCGAAGATGCCCGGCCGCGGTTGCGGCTTCACCCCAAGGGCCGGCCCCGCTGCGGAAACAGCGCGTACGGCCCGTACTGCTCGGGTCCTCCACTCCTGCCGATCCAATCCTGTCGACCAGGCGTCCGGGACGGCGGCAGGACTCGGCGTCCGCCCAGACCGCCCCGCCTCGGATGGCGGGGGCTTGTCGTCGGCAGGGATCTTGCCCCACAGCCTGGTCGAAATCCGAGTGGAAACGGCGTTATGTGAGAGTCCTCACGACTGATCCATTCGGGTGGACAGGATGCTTTCGTGATTGTTGGAGGTTTGGCCGGCGGGCCCCGCACCAGCAAAGGAACGCCCGATTCCGCCAGATGTGTACCCCCCGTGCGCAACTCGCCCGAGCCATATGTCGACTCGTCGACTCAACCGAACGGACGAGTCGTTCCGGTGGGGGGTGTCGGCCGTCCGGCCCTCGACACGACATGCCGGAATGTCAACTCCGTCATGTCCGGGGGAGCGTGACCCGGCCGGCCCGCCGCTCCCCGTCCAACACCCGCAGGGCGCGCGCCAGGGTGTCCGCGTGGACCTCGCTCTCGCCCCGCGCGTGCATGAGCGCCAGCGCCTCGCGCAGCTCCTCCGCGCGTCCCACCAGGGCCTGAGCCGCCCTCAAGGCCCCATAGGTATGCGTACTTCTGGATGGATTGATCTTTCCCAGGAGGTCGACGACCGCGAGGTACGCGTCGATCAGCTCGCCCTCGGCCCGGGTCAGGGCCGGCAGCGGCGGCGGCTCGGGAACCACGGTCCGCTCACCGCGCCGTGCCGCCGGCCGCGGCGCGCCGGCTCGTGATCACGTGGTCCACGAGCCCGTACTCGACCGCGGCCGGGGCGTCCAGGACCGTGAGGCGGTCGAGGTCGGCCTCGACCCGCTCGCTGCTCCGTCCGGTGTGCCCGGCGAGCAGCCCGGCCATCAGGGCGCGCTGGCGGAGCAGTTCGCGGGCCTGGACGTCGAGGTCGCTCGGCTGCCCGCGCAGGGGCTCCTCCACGGCGGGCTGCCGGAGCGTGACGCGGGCGCCGGGGAGCATCGTCCGCTTGCCCGGGGTGCCGGCGGCGAGCAGGACGGCGGCGGTGGAGGCGGCCTGGCCCAGACAGGTGGTCGCCACGTCGCAGGCGAGCGTCCGGATCGTGTCGTGGATGGCGGTCATGGAGGTGACGGAGCCGCCGGGGGAGTTGATGTAGAGCGCGATGTCCTGCTCGGGCGCCGCGTACTCCAGGTACAGGAGCTGGGTGATCACGTCGTTGGACGAGATCTCGTCGACCCGGGTGCCGAGGAGGACGATCCGGGACTCCAGCAGCTTCGTGTACGGATCGAGGGTCCGGGTGCCGGAGCCGGTCCGCTCCGTGAACTCGGGCAGGACGTGTCGCGCATCCATGGCGGGCGCCTCCATCTGTAAAAAATGTACAGGACGTACAGGCCGTAAGATGAGGAGCATGACCTACGAGATCCCGGTGACGCAAGCGCGAGCCGAGCTCGCGGACCTCATCAACCGCGTCGTGTACGGCGGTGAACGCGTCGTCGTCACCCGCCACGGGAAGCCCCTCGTCGCCCTGGTGTCCGCCGCTGACCTGGACGTACTCGAAGGGGCGGCGCAGCAGGAGGAGGAGCGGGTGATCCGCTCGGTCTCCGGCTTCCACTCCCTCGACTCCGCTCCCGGCGAACAGGGGCGCTTCGGCCTCGCCGCCCGCCACCGCGAGCCCGGCGCCCCCTAGGAGGCCCGCGCGGGTGTCATCGGTCGGATGATCATGAGAACGCAAAGCCGGAGTTAACGAGCCGGAAAAACTTCCGCCCTAACGTGCAATGTCTCGCCGCGGGCCGCATCCAGGCAGTTCAACAGAGTGTTGACGGTCGGTAGGGTCCGCAGCTGTCCGGGTGCCGTCCCGGTCGACGACTGTGAGGTGGAAGAGTGCAACTGAGCCCGCACGAGCAGGAACGCCTGCTCATCCATGTGGCGGCGGACGTGGCCGAGAAGCGCAGGGCCCGGGGCGTACGGCTCAACCACCCCGAGGCCGTCGCCCTCCTGACCTCCCACATCCTGGAGGGCGCCCGCGACGGCCGGACCGTCGCCGAGCTGATGGCCTCCGGCCGCAAGGTGCTCACCCGCGACGACGTCATGGAGGGCATCCCCGAGATGATCCACGACGTCCAGGTCGAGGCCACCTTCCCGGACGGCACCAAGCTCGTCACCGTCCACGACCCCATCGTCTGAACGGGCGCCGCCGATGATCCCCGGAGAGATCCTGTACGCGGACGGCCCCGTCGCCCTCAACGAGGGGCGCCCCGTCACCCGCCTCACCGTGCTCAACGCCGCCGACCGGCCCGTCCAGGTCGGCTCCCACTACCACTTCGCCGAGGTCAACCCCGGCCTGGAGTTCGACCGCGCCGCCGCGCGCGGACGGCGGCTGCACATCGCCGCCGGGACCGCCGTCCGCTTCGAGCCCGGCATCCCCGTCGAGGTCGAGCTCGTCCCGATCGCCGGCCGCCGGATCGTGCCCGGACTGCGCGGCGAGACCGCCGGCCCGCTCGACGCCGGCCGCGCGGCCGCACCCGGCGCGGACACCGGCACGGACGGAGGCCCCCGTGCCTGAGCTGCACCGCTCCGTCTACGCCGACCTGTTCGGCCCCACCACCGGCGACCGGATCCGCCTCGCCGACACCGACCTCCTCGTGGAGATCGAGGAGGACCGCTGCGGCGGCCCCGGCCGGGCCGGCGAGGAGGCCGTCTTCGGCGGCGGCAAGGTCGTCCGCGAGTCCATGGGACAGGCCCGCACCACCCGCGCCGAGGGCGCCCCCGACACCGTGATCACCGGCGCCGTGGTCATCGACCACTGGGGGATCGTCAAGGCCGACATCGGCATCCGCGACGGGCGGATCACCGCCCTCGGCAAGGCCGGCAACCCCGACACCATGGACGGCGTCCACCCCGACCTCGTGATCGGCCCCGAGACCGAGATCGTCGTCGGCAACGGGCGGATCGTCACCGCCGGAGCCGTCGACGCCCACGTCCACTTCATCTCGCCGACCGTCGTCGAGCAGGCCCTCGCCACCGGCGTCACCACCCTCGTCGGCGGCGGCACCGGACCCGCCGAGGGCACCAAGGCGACCACGATCACCCCCGGACCCTGGCACCTGGCCCGGATGTTCGAGGCCCTGGACACCTTCCCGGTCAACATCGGCCTCCTCGGCAAGGGCAACACCATGTCCCGCGAGGCCATGCACTCCCAACTGCGCGGCGGAGCCCTCGGATTCAAGATCCACGAGGACTGGGGCGCCACCCCGGCCGTCATCGACACCTGCCTGGACGTCTGCGAGGAGACCGGCGCCCAGCTCGCCATCCACACCGACACCCTGAACGAGGCGGGCTTCGTCGGCGACACCCTCGCCGCCATCGCAGGCCGCACCGTCCACGCGTACCACACCGAGGGCGCCGGCGGCGGGCACGCCCCCGACATCATCACGGTCGTCTCCGAGCCGTACGTCCTGCCCAGCTCCACCAACCCGACCCGGCCGCACACCGTCAACACCATCGAGGAACACCTCGACATGCTGATGGTCTGTCACCACCTCAACCCGGCCGTCCCCGAGGACCTCGCCTTCGCGGAGTCCCGCATCCGGCCCTCCACCATCGCCGCCGAGGACGTCCTGCACGACCTCGGCGCCATCTCGATCATCTCCTCCGACTCCCAGGCCATGGGCCGGATCGGCGAGGTGGTCATGCGGACCTGGCAGACCGCCCACGTCATGAAGAAGCGGCGCGGCGCCCTGCCCGGCGACGGCCGCGCCGACAACCACCGGGCGCGCCGCTACGTCGCCAAGTACACGATCAACCCGGCCGCCGCTCAGGGCATGGACCACCTCATCGGCTCCGTCGAGCCCGGGAAGCTCGCGGACCTGGTGCTCTGGGAGCCCGCCTTCTTCGGCGTGAAGCCGCTCGTCGTCCTCAAGGGCGGCCAGATCGCGTACGCGCAGATGGGCGACGCCA
Source organism: Streptomyces sp. NPDC055632 (assembly GCF_053618675.1). Classification (NCBI taxonomy): domain Bacteria; kingdom Bacillati; phylum Actinomycetota; class Actinomycetes; order Kitasatosporales; family Streptomycetaceae; genus Streptomyces; species Streptomyces sp. NPDC055632. The sequence continues at coordinate 17,458 of NZ_JBSHHY010000022.1, forward strand.
ACGCCTCCATCCCCACGCCCCAGCCGGTCCTGCCGCGCCCGATGTTCGGCGCGCTCGGCAAGGCCGCGGCGGCCGGCTCGTTCAACTTCGTCGCGGAGGCGGCGATCGAGGACGACCTGCCGCGACGTCTGGGCGTGAACAAGGAGTTCACCGCCATCGGCAACACCCGAAGGGTCACCAAGGCCGACATGCGCGAGAACGACGCGCTGCCCCGGGTCGAGGTCGACGCGGACACCTTCACGGTGACCATCGACGGCGAGGCGGTCGAACCGGCCCCCGCCGCCGAACTGCCCATGGCCCAGCGCTACTTCCTCTTCTGATGGGGGTGCGACCGGGGGCGCGATCGGCCCTCCTCGTGCTCGCCGACGGGCGCTTCCCCGCCGGCGGGCACGCCCACTCCGGCGGCGCCGAGGCCGCCGTCAAGGCCGGCCGGATCAAGGACGCCGACGACCTGGAGGCCTTCTGCCGGGGGCGCCTGCACACCACGGGCCTCACCTCCGCGGGACTCGCCGCCGGAGCCGCGCACGGACTCGACCCGCACGCGCTCGACGCGGCGGCCGACGCCCGCACCCCCTCGCCCGCCCTGCGCGCCGCCGCCCGCAGGCTCGGCCGCCAGATGATGCGGGCCGCCCGCGCCGCTTGGCCGGACCCCGAACTCGACGCCCTCGCGGCGGCCTTCCCGCGCGGCGCCCACCAGCCCGTCGTCCTCGGCGCCGCCGCCCGCGCCGCCGGACTCGGCCCCGGGGACGCGGCGCACTGCGTCGCGTACGAGACGGTCGGCGGCCCCGCGACCGCGGTGGTGCGCCTCCTCGGCCTCGACCCCTACCGGGCCACCGCCGTCCTCGCCCGCCTCGCACCCGAGATGGACGACGTGGCCGAGCGGGCGGCGGCGGCCGCCCGGGAGGGCGTGGACGCCCTGCCGGCCGCCTCCGCGCCCCTGCTCGACCTCACCGCCGAACAGCACGCGTCCTGGCCGGTCCGCCTCTTCGCGTCCTGACGCCCCGACACCCCCCACGACCCGACCCCGACAGCACGTCCCCCTCCCGTGACACGACCACCCCGGAGCCGCCCCATGCACCTCGGCCACGCCCACACCCACCACGGCGCCGTCTCCGCCGACGCCCACCGCCCCGACGGCACCCGCCGCGCCCTGCGCGTCGGACTCGGCGGGCCGGTCGGCTCCGGCAAGACCGCCACCGTCGCCGCCCTCTGCCGCGCCCTGCGCGACACCCTCTCCCTCGCCGTCGTCACCAACGACATCTACACCCGCGAGGACGCCGAGTTCCTGCTCCGCGAGGCCGTCCTGCCGCCCGAGCGCATCCGGGCCGTGGAGACCGGCGCCTGTCCGCACACCGCCATCCGCGACGACATCTCCGCCAACCTCGAAGCCGTCGAGGAGCTGGAGGACGCCGTCGGACCGCTCGACCTCATCCTCGTCGAGTCCGGCGGCGACAACCTCACCGCCACCTTCTCCCGGGGCCTCGTCGACGCCCAGGTCTTCGTCATCGACGTCGCCGGCGGCGACGACATCCCGCGCAAGGGCGGCCCCGGCGTCACCACCGCCGACCTCCTCGTCGTCAACAAGACCGACCTCGCCCCGTACGTCGGCTCCGACCTGGAGCGGATGGCCCGCGACGCCGAGGAGCAGCGCGGCGAACTGCCCGTCCTCTTCACCTCCCTGCGCTCGGCGGAGGGCGTCGGCCCCGTCGCCGACTGGGTCCGGTCCCGGCTCGCGGCATGGACCGCGTGAGCCTGCGCGCCACCGCCCGGATCGCCGCCGACGCCGACGGCGGGCTGCCGCTCCTGGTGAGCGACGGCCCCCTCGCCCTGCGCCGCACCCGGGCACCGGAGCCGTACACCCGGGTCACCGTCGTCGGGGCGATGAGCGCCCCGCTCGGCGGCGACCGACTCGCGATCGAGACCGGGGTACGGGCCGGGGCCCGGCTCCTGGTCGACTCGGCCGCCGCCACCCTCGCCCTGCCGGGCCGGAGCGCCGACCCCGCCGCGTACGACGTCCGGATCGACGTCGCCGACGACGGCGTGCTCCGCTGGCTGCCCGAGCAGGTGGTCTCCGTCCACGGCTCGCACCTGCGGATGCGCACCACGGTCGAACTCGCCCCCACCGCGCGGCTCGTCCTGCGCGAGGAGCAGGTCCTCGGGCGGCACGGCGAACCGCCCGGCACCCTCGCCACCCGGCTCACCGTCCGCCGCGCCGGGCGCCCCCTGCTCGACCAGGAGCTGTCCTTCGGCCCCGGCGCCCCCGGCGGCTGGGACGGCGGCGCGGTCCTCGGCGGCCACCGGGCCACCGGGCAACTCCTCGTCGTCGACCCGGCGTTCGCGGAGAAACCGGTGGAGACCCGGCTGCTCGGGGAACACGCGGTGATCGCCCCGCTCGCGGGCCCCGCCGCCCTCGTCACCGCCGTGGCCCCGGACGCCCTGATCCTGCGCCGCCTCCTCGACACCGCCCTGGACGCCCTCGCCCCGTTCTGAGCCCCACCGGCCGGAACCGGGAGGCTCCCCGGCCGGAACCGGAGGGGGTTCACCGCTCAGCGGTACACCGCTCACCGGTTATGGGTTCGGCAAAGAAACAGGTGTTCGCCCTTTCCCCGTGGGCCCCACGGACGAAAGGATCCCCTGGACCACCGAAACCCGGCGCCACCACGGGAAACGGCGCCATCCCCGGGGGAGGACCCATGAGACGTACGACAGTGCTCGGTTCGGCCGGCACCCTGATAGCGGGCACGCTCGTCGCGGGCGCGCTCGCGGCTCCGGCGGCGAGCGCCCACAGCGACCGCGACCACCGCGACGCCGAATCCCTCGGCGTCGCCGTCGCCGCCGCCCGCGCCGCCGCCACGGGCGTCGACTGGCAGGACTGTCCGGCCGACTGGGGCCTGGAGAAGCCGATCCAGTGCGGCTGGGTCACCGTCCCCGTCGACTACGCCAAGCCCAACGGCAAGAAGATCAAGCTCGCCGTGGACCGCGTCAACTCCACCGGCACCCCCGCCGAGCGCCAGGGCGCCCTGCTCTACAACCCCGGCGGCCCCGGCGCCTCCGGCCTGCGCTTCCCGCGCCGCGTCACCACCAAGAACGCCATCTGGGCGGGGGCCGCCAAGGCCTACGACTTCGTCGGCTTCGACCCGCGCGGCGTCGGCCACTCGGCCCCCATCTCCTGCGTCGACCCGACCGAGTTCGTCAAGGGCCCCAAGGCCGACCCGGTCCCCGACGACGAGGCAGACAAGCGCGCCCAGCGCAAGCTCGCCGCCGAGTACGCCAAGGGCTGCGCCGAGAAGAGCAGCGCGATGCTGCCCTTCATGACCACGCCCAACAGCGCCCGCGACCTCGACGTCATCCGCGCCGCCCTCGGCGAGAAGAAGCTCAACTTCGTCGGCGTCTCCTACGGCACCTACCTCGGCGCGGTCTACGGGACCCTCTTCCCCACCCACGTCCGCCGCATGGTCCTCGACAGCGTCGTCGACCCGTCCCGGGACAAGATCTGGTACGAGGCCAACCTCGACCAGGACATCGCCTTCGAGGGCCGGCTCAAGGACTGGATGACCTGGGTGGCCCGGCACGACGCCACCTACCACCTCGGCGACAGCTACACCGAGGTCCGCAAGCAGTGGGACGTCCTGCGCGCCGCCGCCAAGAAGAACCCGCTCGGCGGCAAGGTCGGACCGGCCGAACTCATCGGCTTCTTCCAGAACGCGCCCTATTACGACTCCATGTGGGCCCCGGTCGCGGAGGCCTGGAGCGCGTACGCCGCCGGCGACCCGCAGCCGCTGATCGACTCGGCCGCCGCCGACCTCACCGACACGGCCGGCAACATCGCCTCGGAGAACGGCAACGCCGTCTACACCGCCGTCGAGTGCGCCGACGCCCCCTGGCCGACCAGCTGGCAGAAGTGGGACCGGGACAACACCCGCCTCCACCGGAAGTACCCGTTCATGACCTGGGCCAACGCCTGGATGAACCTGCCCTGCGCCACCTGGGCGGCCCCGCGCCAGCGGCCGGTCGAGGTGAAGACCCACCGGGGCCTGCCGCCGGTGCTCATCGCCCAGGCCGAGCGCGACGCCGCCACCCCGTACACCGGCGCCGTCGAACTGCACAAGCGCTTCAAGGGCTCGCGCCTGATCACGGAGCGGGACGCCGGTTCGCACGGCGTCACCGGCCTGGTCAACCCGTGCCTCAACACCAAGGTCGAGGCCTACCTGCTGACCGGGAAGCTGGACGCCAGGGACCAGACCTGCGCCCCGCACGCCACCCCGCAGCCGTAACGGCACGGGCACGGGGGTGGAGGGAAGGGCAGCCCGCCCTTCCCTCCACCCCCGGCGTCACCCGCGCGCCGCGAGCCAGGCGTCCTCCGCCGCGTAGTCGAACCAGTCCACCCCGTACTTCGCGAGGCCCGGGAACGCCTCCCGCCACTCCCGCTCCCGCACCCGCCCGGCCAGCCACTCCACCGTCTCCGGCAGCGAGTCGGCGTACGACACCACCGGCCGGTACCCCAACTCCCGCTCCGCCGCCGCCATGTCGTAGACGATCGGATGCTCCGCGGTCCACGGCGTGAGCCCCACCAGGCCCCCGGGCCCCTCCGGCGGTCCCTCGATCAGCACCCGCTCGCTCTCCACGCCCAGGACCGCGTCGACCGCGGCCCCGATCTCCGCCACCGTCGGCGCCTGCGGGTCGGCGCCGTTGAGCACCCGGCTCCCCGGCCTCGCCGCCGCCAGCCTGATCAGCTCCGCGAGGTTGTCCACGTGCGCCGGATGGAACCGCGACCTCCCGCCGTACGCCAGGACGCGCACCGGCCGCCCGTCGAGCGCCCGCTTCACGAACCACAGCTCGCGCGGCCCCGGGCAGTACGGCCCGTGGATCGCGCCCGCCCGCAGCAGCGTCGTCGGCAGCGCCCCGCCCGCCGCCAGCAACTCCCGCTCCAGGGCGATCTTCCGCGTGCCGTACGTGGTGTCGCCCGGCGCGACCGTCGGCCACTCCTCCGGGATCGGCACCGGATAGGCGGGGAATCCGTCCGGCTCGTCCTGGGTGTCGAAGCTGCGCCCCCGGTCGTCCTCGTAGACGGCGCCGCTCGACACCACCACCGCCGAGCCGATCCGGCCGGCGAGCCCCGCCAACTGCCGGGCGTGCCGCCGGTCGTACGCCACGATGTCCACGAGCACGTCGCAGCCGTCACCGATCCCGGCCGCGAGCGCCCCCTCCTCGTTCCGGTCGAGCCGCACCGACCGGACCTCCTCCGGCCACCCGTCGTCCCTCCTGCCACCCCGCGAGGCGGCCGTCACCTCCCAGCCGTCCGCGACGAGGGCCCGCACGGCCGCCCGCCCCACCTGTCCCGACGCCCCCAGCACGAACGCGTGTCCCTTGGTCATGGACGGGACGCTACGACCGTCCGGTCCGCGGGCCCAGGGGATTGCGCCGTGCGCGGATCCGCCCTCAGCGTTCCCCGCCGGGGAACTTTCGCGGCCCCTCGTCCGGCGGGCCCCCGGGCTTTCCGCCCCCGGCCTCCGCGGCCTTCACCACCGCCGCGTACTCGTCGACGTACTCCTGCCCCGACAGGCGCAGGATCTCGTACATGATCTCGTCCGTGACCGCGCGGACCACCGCCTTCTCGCCCTCCTGTCCGGCGAACCGGGAGAAGTCCATCGGTTCCCCGAACCGGATGGTGACCCGGCGAATCCGCGGCACGACCCGCCCCGGCGGCTGGATCTCGAAGGTCCCCACCATCGCGCAGGGCACCACCGGCACCCCGGCCCGCAGCGCCATCACCGCCACGCCCACCTTGCCCTTGTAGAGCCGCCCGTCGTGCGAACGGGTCCCCTCGGGATAGATGCCGAGCAGCTCGCCCCGGTCGAGGACGCACAGGCCCTCGCGGATCGCCGCCTGTCCGGCCTCCTTGCCCGAGCGGTCCACCGGGATCTGCCCGGCGGCCCGGAAGAAGGCGGCCGTCAGCCGGCCCTTGAGACCCGGCCCCGTGAAGTACTCCTGCTTCGCCAGGAAGGTGATCCGCCGGTCCAGGACGGCCGGCATCAGGAAGTGGTCGGAGAAGGAGAGGTGGTTGCCCGCCACGATCGCGGCCCCCTCCGCCGGGACGTGCCCGAGCCCCTCGATCCGCGGCCGGAACAGCAGCTTGAGCAGCGGCCCGAGGAGCACGTACTTCATCAGTTGGTAGAACACTCGCGACCCCGTTCGCCCGTCCGACAGTCCGTCTGTCATGGGTTCGTCTTCCCGCCACGCCCGTTGTATCCGCGCGCGGGCCCGTGGTCCACTGGTGGGAGAGCGTCACCATGACCGACGGGCACGCCATGACCAACGGGCACGGCACGAGACGCCCCGGCCGGATCCTCACCGCGTTCCTCTGCGCGCTGACGGCGGCCGGGCTGTACGGCTGCTCCGGCACGGCCGCGCCGGACCCGCCTCCCGGCACCACGGCCCCGGCCGGCCGCTCGCCCTTCACGGGCCTCCCCGCCGAACCGGGACCCGTCCTCGCCGTCAAGATCGACAACGTGGCGGCGGCCCGTCCCCACACCGGGCTCGGCGCGGCCGACCTCGTCTACGTCGAACAGGTCGAGGGCGGCGCCACCCGCCTCCTGGCCGTCTACTCCTCCCGCCTCCCCGAGCGCGCCGGACCCGTCCGCAGTGCCCGCGAGTCCGACATCGCCCTGCTCGCCGCCTTCGGCCGGCCCGCCCTCGCCTACTCCGGGGCGCAGTCCGCCCTGAACCCGCTGCTCGCCGCCGCGCCGCTGTACCCGGTCACCGAGAGCACCGCGCCCGGGGCCTTCCTGCGCTCGCCTGACCGGGCCGCACCGCACAACCTCTACCTGCGCCCCGCCCGCGCCCTCGCCGCCGCCCCGGAGGCCGGGGACGCCCGCGACATCGGCCTCCGCTTCGGGGCCGCCCCGCCTGACGGCACCCCGACCACCACCTCGACCGTCCGCTACCCGGCGGCCCGCTACACCTTCACCTGGTCCGCCGCCGACCGCGCCTGGCGGGTCGCCATGGACGGCCGCGAGGCCCGCGCCACCGACACCGGACCGCTCACCCCGGAGACGGTCGTCGTCCAGCGCGTCACCGTCCGCCCCTCCGACTTCCGCGACCGGACCGGCGCGGTCTCCCCGTACACCGAGACCGTCGGCGAGGGCAGCGCGCTCGTCCTGCGCGACGGACGCGCCCACGAGGCCCGCTGGTCCCGGCCCTCCGCCGCGTCCGGCACGTCCTTCACCACCCCGGACGGGGCGCCCCTGGCCTTCGCCCCGGGGCAGGTCTGGATCGTCCTCGCGCCGCGCGGATAAGGCGTACGGAAGCCGTCAGAGGCCCGTGGGACCCATGGGACCCGTGGGCCCCGAGCGGTCCGGCGGGCGGCGGCGCGGACCGGCGGAGGCCGCCTTGCTCTCCGACGCGGCGACCCCGATCGTCACCACGATCAGCACCATCAGACCGAACCAGAGCCAGCCGCTGCTGCCGAGCGCCACCGTGTACGCCGTCGTCAGGACCAGCGCGGCGCAGGTGAGCACCGTCATCGTCTTCGTGGGACCGGACATCAGTCCGTCCTCCTCCCGACCGAGGCGACCGAGACCGCGGAAGCCGTCCCGACCATCGTGACCCGGAGAGGGGGGCGCGCGCTACTCCCCGGACGCTCCGGCGTGCGCCGGAAACCGGCTTCCACACGCGGAACGGGCCCGGCGCCGCACCGGCACCGGACCCGTCCACGACCTTCCGGAGGTCAGTTCCCCCGCGCCCGGAGCGAGGCCAGGTACGCGTTGTACGCCTCCAGCTCCTTGTCGCCGTCCCGGTCGGCGGCCCGGTCCTTGCGGACCGCCTGCCGCTGCTCGGAGTGGTACCACTGGTAGACGAGCGCGATCAGGACGAGCACGGACGGGATCTCGCTGAACGCCCAGGCGATGCCGCCCGCCGCGTTCTGGTCGGAGAGCGCGTCGATCCCCAGCGAGGCCGGCGGGCTCGCGTACGTCCCGACCATCGGCTCCGAGGCCATCATCAGCGCGATGCCGAAGAAGGCGTGGAACGGCATGCCCGCGAACAGCTCCAGCATCCGCATCACGTACCCCGGCCGGTGCGGGCCCGGGTCCACGCCCATGATCGGCCAGAAGAACACCACGCCGACCATCAGGAAGTGGACCATCATCCCGATGTGCCCCGGCTTCGACCCCATGAGGAAGTCGAAGAGCGGCGTGAAGTACAGCGCGTAGAGGCTCGCGATGAACATCGGGATGGTGAAGCCGGGGTGCGTGATCACCTTCATGTACCGGCTGTGCAGCAGCTTCAGGAGCAGCTCGCGCGGCCCGGTCGAGCCGCGGCCCGCCACCGGCAGCGCCCGCAGCGCCAGCGTCACCGGCGCGCCGAGCAGCAGCAGGATCGGCGACAGCATGGAGATCACCATGTGCTGCACCATGTGCACGCTGAACATGACCATGCCGTAGTCGTTCAGCTTGGTGCACATCACGAGCGCGACGGTGAGGACGCCGACCGTGAAGAACACCGTCCGGCTCACCGGCCACGCGTCCCCGCGCCGCCGCAGCCGCGCCACGCCCCACCCGTACAGGCCGAGCGCCGCGAGACAGCCGACCAGGAAGAAGAGGTCGGGAGAGAACTCCAGGCCCCGCCCCAGCGTGAACGGCGGCAGGTCCGTGGTCATGCCGTGCCCGCTGTGATCCATCCGTACACTCCTGGAGCCCGATTCGCGCTTGTTGTCCGCACCAGACTAGAACCGCCCCCGGCCGCGATCGCGACCGGGGGCGGGTGTCACGTACGGGAAGGCGTACGGTCACGCACGGGAGCCGTCAGAGCACGCACTCCGCCTCGGCGTAGCGGTCGGCCGGGACCGTCTTGAGGGTCTCCACGGCCTGCGCCAGCGGGACCATCACGATGTCCGTGCCGCGCAGCGCGGTCAGCATGCCGAACTCGCCGCGGTGCGCCGCCTCCACCGCGTGCCAGCCGAAGCGGGTCGCGAGGACGCGGTCGTACGCGGTCGGGGTGCCGCCGCGCTGGACGTGGCCGAGGATGACCGGACGGGCCTCCTTGCCGAGCCGCCGCTCCAGCTCCACGGAGAGCTGGTTGGCGACGCCGGTGAAGCGCTCGTGGCCGTAGATGTCGGTGCCGGCGGTCTTGAACTCCATCGAGCCCTCGCGCGGCTTCGCGCCCTCCGCGACCACCACGATCGCGAACCGCTTGCCGTCCGCGAAGCGGGCGCCGACCCGGGCGGTCAGCTCGTCCATGTCGAAGGGGCGCTCGGGCACGACGACCGCGTGCGCGCCGGCCGCCATGCCGGAGTGCAGCGCTATCCAGCCGGTGTGGCGGCCCATGACCTCGACGACCAGGACCCGCTGGTGGGACTCGGCGGTGGTCTTCAGCCGGTCGAGGGCCTCGGTCGCCACGGTGACGGCCGTGTCGAAGCCGAAGGTGACGTCGGTGGAGGCGATGTCGTTGTCGATGGTCTTCGGGACGCCGACGATCGGCAGGCCCGCCTCGGAGAGCAGGTTCGCCGCCTTCAGGGTGCCCTCGCCGCCGATCGGGATGATCGCGTCGAGACCGAGGTCCGCGACGTGGCCCCGGGCGCGCTCGACGCCGTCGACCAGGTGCGCGGGCTGGACCCGCGAGGAGCCGAGGATGGTGCCGCCGCGGGCGAGTATGCCGCCCACCGCGTCCAGGTCCAGCTTGCGGTAGTCGCACTCCAGGAGGCCCTTCCACCCGTCGTGGAAGCCGATGACCTCGTCGCCGTGGTCCACCACGGCGCGGTGCACGACGGACCGGATGACAGCGTTCAGACCGGGGCAGTCTCCGCCGGAGGTGAGCACGCCAATGCGCATAGCCCATAAACCTTTGCAACGTGGGCCGACTCCCGGACCACGTCGTCCGGCTGGATCCCCGCCACCCTATCGCCGCCGGGTGGCGGGGCCGAACCGGATGTCCGCACCGTGGACAACGCACGTGTGTACGAGAGGTGCGGACGGACCGTGCGGACCGGTCAGGCGGGCTGCGTGGCCGCCGCGATGCGCTCGGCGCGCAGCGCCTCGTACCAGCGGTCGTCCGTCGGCGGCAGCGCGTTCACGTCGAGGGCCAGCTTCAGGAGCAGGTCCGCGATCTGCGGGTTGCGGGCCATGACGGGGCCGTGCATGTACGTGCCGAAGACGGTCTCGTTGTACGCGCCCTCGGTGCCGTCGCCGGTGCCGTTGCCCTTGCCGAGGACGGTCCGGGCGAACGGCCGGGCCGTCGGGCCGAGGTGGGTGATGCCCTGGTGGTTCTCGAACCCGGTGAGCTGGGGCAGGCCCAGGCGCGGGTCGATGTCCGCGAGGACGTCGCCGACGCACCGCTCGCCCTCGCCGCGGGTCGAGATCACGTCGATGAGCCCGAGGCCGGCCTCGCGCTCGCCGAGGTCGTTGATGAACTCGTGGCCCAGGATCTGGTAGCCGGCGCAGACCGAGAAGATGATCGCGCCGTTGGAGGCGGCCCGGCTCAGGCCGCCGTCCCGCCGCAGCCGCTCGGCCGCGAGCCGCTGCGGGCGGTCCTCGCCGCCGCCGATCAGGTAGATGTCGCCCGAGGTCGGCACCGGCTGGTCGCTGCGGACGTCGACGCGCTCGACGCTGAGGCCGCGCTGCACGGCGCGGCGCTCGACGACGAGGACGTTGCCCTGGTCGCCGTAGGTGCTGAGCAGGTCCGGGTAGACCCAGACCAGGCGCAGGCTGCTGTCACTCATGCTGCATGTCCTCTACGGGTCAGTTGCCGACGCGGCGGCGGACGTCCTGGAAGGCGGTGTAGTTGGCGATCAGCTCGATCTGCCCGGGCGGGGCCATCGCGACGGCCTCGTCGAGGCTCTCGCAGACGCGGAAGTCCACGCCCGCGACCTCCAGGCGGACCGCCAGGTCGAGCCGGCGGTCGCCGATCACCATGATCGGGTGGCCGGCGAGCCGGCCGTAGTCGACGTCCCACAGCCAGGAGGTGTCCGTGCCGTCGGCGCCGCGCGCGTTGACGGAGAGGATCACCGGGGCCGGCGGGCCGTCGATGAGCGAGAACGTCTCCAGCCAGCCGGCCGGGTTCTTCGCGAGGAGCAGACGCAGGTCGCGGTTCTGGAAGGAGACCACGTCGTAGCGGCCGGCGACGGCCTGCACCTGGTACATGCGCTCCAGGGCCACCTGCGGCGGCACCCCGAAGACGGCGGCGACGGCGGCCGAGGTGGTGGCGTTCGCCTTGTTGGCGCGGCCGGGGAGCTGGAGCCGGATCGGCCAGGCCGAGCCGTGCGGGTCGAGCACGTGGTCGCCGCTGAGCGCCCAGCTCGGCGCGGGGCGCCGGAAGCCGCACTCGCCGCAGAACCAGTCGTCGCCGGGGCGCTGCATGACGCCGCCGCAGGCGGGGCACGACCAGGCGTCGTCCTTCCACTCCTGGCCCGCGGCGACCCACACCACGTTCGGGGAGGAGGAGGCGGCCCACACGATCAGCGGGTCGTCGGCGTTGGCGATGACCACGGCCTTGGTGCCGTTGAGGCCCTCGCGCCACTTCTCGGCGAGCATCCGGGTCTCGGCGGCGCGGTCGAGCTGGTCGCGGGAGAGGTTGAGCAGCGCGATCGCCTTGGGCGTGGTGTCCCGGGCGACGCCCGCGAGGTACTTCTCGTCGACCTCGATCACGCCGTACCGGGAGTCCGAGCCGCCGGCGAGCGCCGAGGTGATGCCCGCGGGCATGTTCGCGCCGAGCGCGTTCGAGACGACGGGGCCGGCGGCGCGCAGGGCCTCCGCGATCAGCCGGGTCGTCGTCGTCTTGCCGTTGGTCGCCGACACCAGGACGACGTCCAGATGCTGGGCGAGGCGCCCGAGGAGGTCGGGGTCGAGCCTCAGCGCCACCTTGCCGCCGATCACCGATCCGCTTCCGCGACCCGCCGCCCGCGACACCGCGGCCGCGGCCCTGCCCGCCGTCACGGCCAGCTTGGCGCGCGGCGACAGCGGCTCTGGATTACCGGGGTGTCCTGACATCGTTCTTGTTCCTCCTCGCGTCGGTCCGGGCTCAGCCTATCGAGATCCGGCCAGGAGCCCGAACAGCGGCACCGCCGAGCGATCCTATGAAACAGGCAGGTCACGGCGGACCGTACCCTTACCGGCATGCGAAACCGCCCCATCCCCGGCAGTTCCGGCCTGGTCCGAGCGATGACCCTGCTCGGCGACCCCGTGCTGCACGCGCCCTGCGCGCCCGTCACCGACTTCGGACCCGAACTGGCCCGGCTCGTCGAGGACATGTTCGCCACGATGTACGCGGCGAACGGGGTGGGTCTGGCGGCGAACCAGGTGGGCGTGGGCCTGCGGGTCTTCGTGTACGACTGCCCCGACGACGACGAGGTCCGCCACCTGGGGCACGTGGTGAACCCGCGCCTGGTGGAGGCGGACGGAGATGTGTTCAGGGGGCCGGAAGGGTGTCTCTCCCTGCCGGGCCTGGAGGCCCCGACGCCCCGTTTCGACCGCGCGGTGGTGGAGGGCGTGGACCTGGACGGGGCTCCGATACGGGTCGAGGGCACGGGTTTCTTCGCCCGCTGCCTCCAGCACGAGGCCGACCACCTGGAGGGCGGGGTCTACGCGGACCACGTCACGGGGTGGCGGAGGTCACGTCTGCTGCGGGCGGTCCGCAAGCAGCCGTGGGGCGGCGGGGCGGCGGTTCTGGAGGGCTGAGGGTGCTTCCGGGCGAGCCCACGGGGCCTTCCCGGGAGCCCTGGGGCGTGTCCGGCGGATCAGGCTCGGGTGGGCCGCGACGCCTGGCACGCCCTAGAAGCCCGGCCCGTCCGCCCGGTCGTCGGCCTCGGCCAGGCGGCCCCAGAGGAGGTCCGCCAGACTGCGGACGAGTTCGGCGCGGGAGCAGGGGCGCTCGCCGAGCCACCAGTCGCCGGCCGCGTGCATCATGCCGACGATGCCGTGGCCCCAGATCCGGGCCTGGGCCTCGGCGCCGGGGCCCAGGTCGACGCGTTCGGCGATGACCTGGCCGAGCTCCTCGCCCATGCGGCGAAGCAGCGGGGCCGAGTGGCGGCCGACGTCGAAGCCCTGCTCGGTCTGGTGGGGCTCCTCGGCGGGGTGCATGAGGAAGCGGTAGACCTGCGGCATCGCCTCGATCGAGGCGAGGTAGGTGTCGAGGGTGGACTCGACCCGGCGGCGCCGGTCGGAGGGGGCGTCGAGCGCGGCCCGCAGGGCGCCGAGGAGCGCGTCGGTGTGCCGGGTGGCGAGGGCGCGGTACAGGCCGCCCTTGTCGCCGAAGTGGCGGTAGAGGATCGGCTTGGTGATGCCGGCCTCGGCCGCGATCGCGTTCATGGACGCCTTGGGACCGTCCCGGAGCACCACCCGGTCCGCCGCCTCCAGCAGCTCGCGCCGCCGCTGCTCGGCGGGCGTCTGCTGGTCGGTGGTCCGGTGCGCGATGTCCATGTGCCTGTCTCCCCGGCCGTACGGTCTCGATCCCGCGGTTCCGCGCCCGGCGGTTCCGCGGTTCCGTGTTCAGTGTCCGCCGGGCCGTCGCAACGTAACACCCGGCCCGGTTCCGGTGCCGGTCGGGCCGAACCGCTCCCGCGCAGGTTGACAGCCCCTACCCGGCGGTAACAGACTGCTGTTACCGCAAGTAACATACTGCTGGGAGGGAAAATGGGCGAGTTCACGTTCGAACTCAACGAGGACCAGAAGCAGGTGCGCGACTGGCTCCACGGCTTCGCGGCCGACGTCATGCGTCCCGCGGCCGCCGAGTGGGACGAGCGTGAGGAGACCCCCTGGCCGATCATCCAGGAGGCGGCCAAGCTCGGAATCTACTCCCTCGACTTCTACGCCCAGCAGTTCTTCGACCCGACCGGCCTCGGCATCCCCATGACGATGGAGGAGCTCTTCTGGGGCGACGCGGGCATCGCCCTCTCCATCGTCGGCACCGGCCTCGCCGCCGTCGGCGTCCTCGCCAACGGCACCGAGGAGCAGATCGGCACCTGGGTCCCGCAGATGTACGGCGACGCGAACGACGTCAAGGTCGCCGCCTTCTGCTCCTCCGAGCCCGACGCCGGCTCGGACGTCGCCTCCATGCGCACCCGGGCCGTGTACGACGGGGCCAAGGACGAGTGGGTCCTCAACGGCACCAAGACCTGGGCGACCAACGGCGGCATCGCCAACGTCCACGTCGTCGTCGCCGTCGTCGACCCGGAGCTCGGCTCCAAGGGCCACGCCTCCTTCATCGTGCCGCCGAACACCCCCGGCCTCTCCCAGGGCCAGAAGTTCCAGAAGCACGGCATCCGCGCCTCCCACACCGCCGAGGTCGTCCTGGAGGACGTCCGGATCCCCGGCCACTGCCTCCTCGGCGGCAAGGAGAAGCTGGACGAGCGCCTCGCCCGCGCCCGGGAGAAGGCGAAGGCGGGCGGCGAGCGCGTGAAGAACGCCGCCATGGCCACCTTCGAGGCCTCCCGCCCCGCCGTCGGCGCCATGGCCGTCGGCACCGCCCGCGCCGCGTACGAGGTCGCCCTCGACTACGCGAAGACCCGCGTCCAGTTCGGCCGTCCGATCATCGAGAACCAGGGCGTCGCCTTCCAGCTCGCCGACATGGCCACCCGGATCGACGCGGCCCGCCTCCTGGTCTGGCGCGCCTCCTGGATGGCGACCGCCGGCAAGCCCTTCACCTCGGCCGAGGGCTCCATGTCCAAGCTGTACGCCAGCGAGGTCGCCAAGGAGGTCACCGGCCAGGCCATCCAGATCCTCGGCGGCAACGGCTACACCCGCGAGTACCCGGTGGAGCGCATGCACCGGGACGCCGCCATCTACACCATCTTCGAGGGCACCAGCGAGATCCAGCGCCTGGTCATCAGCCGGACGATCGCCAAGTAAGTCAGGTCGCCGGAGCGCGTGTTCGCCCCGCGCCCCCTCCCGGGGCGCGGGGCGGACGCGTCAGAACGGCCGGAGCACGTCCCCGACCGCGTCCAGGGCGGTCCGCCACGGGTAGGCCGCCGGATCCCCCTGGCCCGGCTCGTGCGGCACGAACCCTCCCTCGCCGTACAGGACCCGCACCCCGGCGCCGCGCAGGATGTCCAGGGACAGGCCGAACCGGGGGTGCGCGGCGTACGCGGAGTTCACGCACGGCATCACCGCCATGGGGATCCGCTTCCCGATGCCCTCGGCCACCACCGCGACGAGCCACGTGTCCGTGAGCCCGAGCGCCCACCGGTTGACCGTGTTGAAGGTGGCCGGCGCGACCACGATCGCATCCGGCTCCGGCCACACGGCCGGCTCGCCGGGCAGCCGGTGGTCCCAGCGCACGGGATGCCCGGTGAGCGCGGCGAGGCCGTCGAGGGAGCCGGCGAGCCAGCGGGCGGCCGTCGGCGTGAGGCCGAGGCACACGTCCCAGCCGTCGGCCTGCGCCTCCTCGACGACCCGTGCGACGTCGAAGACGGGGGAGGCGGCGCTGCTGAACAGGTACAGGGTCCGATCGTTCATGACCGCCATCCGATCACATGGTGATCGTACGGAGGTGATCCCGCTCGGACTCAGTCCTTCCGCTTCCCGTCCCCGAGGTGCAGCGAACGCAGGACCGCTTCGAGGGCGAAGCGGCGGTCGGGGTCGAGGAGCCGGTCGCCGAAGTGGTTGTCCAGGTTCCGCAGCCGGTAGCGGACCGTCTGGGCGTGCACGCCCAGCACCTCGCCGACCTGCTCGGCCGGGGCCCGGGTGGAGACGTGGACGCGCAGGGTCTCGATCAGCCGGTCGCGCCGGCTGCCGGACAGGCCGTCGAGCGGGGCCAGTTCGCGCGCGGCGAGGTGGTGGACGAGCACCGGGTCGGAGAGCAACCACAACGTTGTCAGGTGCTCCTCGCAGCGCACGAGCGGCGCGTCCGGCACGATGCCGTCGTCGACGAGCTGGAGGACGCGCCGGGCCCAGCGGATGGAGTGGGCGGCCTGCGGGGGCGGAACGGTCAGGCCGACGACGGCGGGGGTGCCGGCCAGGGCGGATTCGAGCATCGCGAAGCGCTCGGCGGTCAGCGGGCCGGGGATGAGCAGGTGCGGCTGGGGGAGGCTGAGGTCGGCGAGGACGTCCCGGTCGAGGCCCGCCTGGACGAGTTCGGCGACCGGGGCCCGTAAGGCGACCATGGTGCACTCGGCGGGCAGTTCCCAGGAGGACTCCCGGCACAGCTCGGCGATGGTCGTCCGGGGCAGCGGCGGACCGGCGAGGACGAGGTGGAGGAGCTGTCTGCGCAGCGCCGCGGTGTCCGACATCGCGCGGCCCTGGACCATGACGTACCCCTCGCGGGAGAGCGCCTCCAGCTCCTCGACGTAGGCGAAGAGGGCGTCCGCGAAGGCCAGGATGAGGGTGGGGGAGAGGTTGTACGTGCGCCCGATGCTCTTGGCCCGGCGCAGCGCGATGCGGGCGCCGAGCCGGTAGGCGCCCTGCAGGGTGTCCAGGTCGCGGCCCTCGTAGGCCTCCACCCGGCCGAACTTGCGCAGCAGTTCGTCGCGGAGGGCCGAATTCGTCCCGGGGTCGGCGACCCGGTCCACGAAGGCCGCCAGGGCCTGCTCCACGCCCTGGCGGATCGCGTCCGAGTGGGGCCCGTTGAAGAGGTGGGCGTACACCGGATAGGTCCGCTGGACCTCCACGCCGATCTCCTTGATGAGACCGGGGATCTCCGGCCTCATCAGATCGGCGAACTCCCGGGGGAGCGGGTCGATGGGCTCGCCGACGCTCGGCGGCTGTGCGATAGCGGGCATGGACCGATCCCTTGCTCTTCTGCGCGACCGGTGGGGGAACGGCGGTGCGGCGCCCTGCCCGGAGAACGGGGCGCCGCCACGGCCGTCAGGTGCGTACCTGCGGGGACTGCTGAAGCTAGGACAACTGCTCCGTGCTGTACACAACTTGCGCAGGAGTTGGCGTCCCCGTGAGGGCGTGCGCCGCCGACTAGGCCGGTAATCGCCCTTGGGTGGCCGTTACTTTACGGCGGAGTGCCAGCTCTGCGAGAAGACCTTCCCGGCGTCGGGGGCGACGACGCCCGGCGCGTACAGGCCGGTCAGATAGGTCTGGGTGTTGTTGAGGACGAGGCTGTTCTTCCCGGCGGGGGAGGGCAGGCCCGTCTTGAGGTTGACCGCGCCGTCGATCAGGCCGAGCAGCCCGAGGCCGCAGCCGCTGGCGCCGGGGACGGCGAAGGTGTTGTCGCCCTGGGTGGAGCCGAGGAGGTTGATGCGGCTGATGTCGCCCTCCTCGTTCGGGGTGCCGTCGGCGCTGAAGCGCTCCAGGCCGAACTCGGGCGCGGTGAAGTTGCGCGGGCGCAGGAGGATCGGCTTCTCCTTCGTCCCGATGTAGCAGTTGCTGCCGAGGAACGGGTTCTCCAGGCGGATCCGGACCGGGAGGGTGACGATCGGCTGGTCGGTGAGGACGCCCGCGATCTGGTCGAAGTCCGAGGGGGTGCCGGCCGACTCCAGGGTGGCGGTGATCTTGTTGAGCTTCCCGTCGCTCAGCTGCTTGCAGATGCTGGTGATGAACGGGATGTCGCTCGGACACATCAGGCCGAGCAGGCCGCCGGGGACGGTGGCGGAGTCGGCGATGATCGAGCCGGCGGGCGGGGCGACGACCGTGCTGGTGCCGTCGGCGTTCTGGATGGCACCGATCTGGAGGTTGGTCTTCCCGGTGTTCACGGTCGTCTTGCCCAGCTTGATGGAGCCGCTGAGCGAGAAGGAGGCGACGCACTGCGGCGTCCTGTCGAGGCCGTCGGCGGCGAGCATCGCCGGGGCGTCGACGGGGCAGCGGGTGGACGGCCCCCAGCCGCCGTTCAGCTCGGGGGCGGCGGCGGTCGCCGTGCCCATGGAGGCGAAGGCGCCGAGGGCGGTGAGGGCGGAGACGGTGGCCAGTTTCGTCCGGGCGGGGAGGAGGGGCATGGCAGAGGCCTTTCTGGCGGAAGGGGAACGGGACGGGGCGGGGCGGGTCAGCGCTCGGGCTTGGGGATGACGAGGGGCTGGGAGTCCTCGGTGCACTCGAGCGGGTTCCAGGCGTTGGGGTCGACGGCACAGGTCTGGCCCTGGATCTGCTTCACGTAGTTGCCGGGACCGGAGATGGAGGCGGTGAGCAGCCGGTCGAGGTCCTCTCCGCCGGCACCGCAGCCCTCGAAGGCCGGAATGGTCGTCTCGCCGGTGAGCGGGCCGCCACTGGAGACCAGGTAACCGACGGCGTCGGTGCCGTTGACGAGTCGTCCCTCCCCCAGGAGCACCAGGTGCTTCCCCGGGTGCCGGGCGGGGTCGGGATCGGTGGAGGTGAGCGGCTGCGCCGTACGGCAGGAGGGGCCCACGTCCAGTTCGACGCCGTTGACCTTGACGTCGAGGACGCGCAGGACGAGCGGTGCCCGGACCACGGTCTCCGTGAAGTTCGAGAAGTCCGACAGGAAGATGCGCAGGAGCGCTTCGACCGTGATGGGACCGGTCTGTTCCAGGACCATGGTCGCCGTGACCGGCTGGAAGTCGAAGGTCAGGAAGGTGGAGGTGAAGGGCGGGGTCTGTTTGCGCCCCTGGTAGGACAGGTTGGCCGTCGACGGGACGAAGAAGTTGATCTCGCCCGGTGGGGCGGGGTAGGGCGGCTCTCCCGAGAGGCCCTGTTCGATCAGCATGCAGGACAGCGGGAGGAGCGAGGCGCCCTTCAGCTTCCGCACGTTGGTGTAGCCGGTGACGTAGGCGGACAGCGACATGGGCGTCGGATTCTCGGTCAGGCAGGGGGGCGCCGCCGGCCGGGTCGCCGGCGTGGGGGACGCGGTCCCGTCGGCCGCCGTCGCGCTCCCGTCCGTCTGCCGGCCGACCTGCGGACCCTTCGGGGCTCCGCTCGTCCCCTTCGTGGTCTCCGGCTTCGCCGGGGCCGTCCGGTCCGCCGGGAGCGACGGCGCGGGCGGACCGGACGAGGGGGCGGACGGCGAAGGGACGGCCGATGACGTGGGAGGGGAGGTCGGTTCCGTGGTGGGGGCGTCCGCGCCGACCGGGAGGGTGGCGAGCCGCGTGCGCTCCCCGGCGTCCGGGCCGGGGGCACAGGTGACGGAGAGGGCCGCGGGAGTGGTGGCCGCGCCGTCGGCCGTGCTCGGGGCGAGGTCGACGGCGAACGCCCCGGCGACGAGGGTCAGATCGCCGGGGGTGTCCGTCGTCAGGAAGGGAACGTCCCCGGTCGTGGTGAGTGCGAGAGGTCCTCCGGCGGGCACGGCGACGGGCTGCGACGTACCGCTCCACACGGCTTCCGCGTGCTGCTCCCGCTGGGCCACGCCGACCGCGAGCCGCGTCTCCGCCCGTACGGTGGCGGCCTTGAGCGCGGTGAGGTCGGCCACGGCCCCGGCGGGGAGCTCCACCGTCGTGGTGACGTCGGCGGGGCGTATCTCCTCGCCCACGGCCGCCCGTTCGGGGAAGGTCGCCGTGATCCGTACCGTCGCGGGCTGCTGTCCCGAAGGCAGGGTGCAGACGTAGGGCAGTGCGGTGTCGACCTTCAGCGTCCCCATGGCGACGGCCGAGGCCGGGAGCAGGGGGGCGAGCGCCACGAACGCGGCGATCGTCGCGCCGCGCGCGCGGACGCGGGGGGATCGAGTGGTGGGCCCGGGGGCTCTCATCTGGGTGCTCCGCTCGGGTCGTTGGGGGCCGACGGGAGGAGGGGCCGGCGCGGGGCGCGGTCGGCCCGCGAAGGCGGGAAGCCGCGCCCTTACGGGTGGGAGCCGACGATCGTCGGAACGGTGGCGGTGCCCGTCTTCTTGAGCAGGTAGTCGGCCTTGACGACCAGACTGGCGCCGACCGGGGCGGCTTCACCGCAGTTGGTCTGCGAGACGACGGTCAGACCGCCGGTCGTGCCGGCGAGGTTCAGCCTGCCCGTCGCGTTGGTGTAGGTGACGGGTATCGTCCCGCGGACGCGGAAGACACAGGCGCCCCAGGTGACCCGGGTGTCGACGTCGCCGAGGTGGCCCCTGGTGACGCCGGTGGAGGCGTCGTGGTCCCGGGCGACGAGGATCCAGGGGGTGGTGGGGGCGAAGCTCATGGTGCCGAGCACGCTGCTGCAGGGCGCGCCGGAGGCGCCGAACGCGAAGGAGTCGACGGTGCCGACGGTGGCGGGGTTGCCGGTGGCGCTCCGCAGGCCGCCCGAGAAGGACGACCGCGAGCACGTCACGGCGACGCCGTTGTCCTTGACGAGTTCGATGAGCATGACGACGTTCGCGCTGTTCGTCGCGGAGACGCCGACCGGTGACGGACCCACGGTCCAGACGGTCGAGGGGGCCGCCGAGGCAGGGGTCACCGTGAGGACGAACGCGGCCGCGGCCGCTCCGGCGGCGATGCCGCACTTCCTGATCGGCTTCTTCACGGTGCGGGACTCTCCTCGGTGGTCGTCGCCCCCGCGCGGGAGCGGAGGGGAAGGGCGGTGGGGTGCGCGGACAGCCCGCGCCCGCCCGGCCGGGGTCGCCGACCGGGCGGACGCGAAGGGAACGCCTTACGGGTTGGAGCCGACGATCGTCGGGATGACGGTGGTGCCCGTCTTCTTGACGAGGTAGTCGCCCTTGAAGGTCGGCTTGGCGCCGACCGGGACGGCGCTGCCGCAACCGGTCGACGAGACGACGGTCAGTTCGCCGGCGAGGCTGTTGACGGACAGCTTGCCCGTCGAGTTGGTGTACGTGCCGGACGCCTTGCCCGTGACGCGGAAGACGCAGGCGCCCACGGTCACCTTGGCGTCGACGTTCCCGACGTAGCCCTTGGTGACCCCGGTCCCGGCGGTGTAGTCCTGCGCCACGATGGTCCAGGGGGTGGTCGCGACGGTGGTCACGTTGCCCAGGACGCTGGTGCAGGGGGCGCCGGAGGCGCCGAAGGAGATGGCGCTGATGGAGGCGACGGTCGCCGGGTTGCCGGTGGCGCTGGACATCGAGGCCGTGGCGGCCGACTTCGTACACGTCATGGCGATGCCGTTGACGCTCAGCACGATGTTCCCGCTGTTCGTCGCGGAGACGCCGACCGGCGACGGCGCCGGGCTGACGGTCCAGACCGTCGAGGGCACGGCCGACGCCGGGGACACCGCGAGGGCGAACGCGGCGGAGGCGCCACCGGCGACGACGGCGAGCTTTCTGATGGGCTTCTTCATGGCTCTGGGACTCTCCTTGGGGATTGACCGGCAGAGGTGGCCGCGGTGGAGGGGGACGAGCGGCCGGCGGCACGGGATTGCCCGGCTGCGAAACCTGACGTTACTTGCGGGAAACTTAGCTGAACAATGGCGAAGTCCATGATTCTTTTAAGTCGTCCCATTGCCTGTCAAGTGGGTGAGCGGTAACGAGAATCGCCTTGGTTCCGGGGTGCGCAATGTCGACAATTATGATCGATCGTCCGAGGGTTCGGAACAAGCCGTGGCGCGACGGCCCCGAGAGCCCCCGAGAGGCTTGTATTCGCTCTTCCCAGTGATAATCCGGACGGCGGAACTGTTTCCCCGATGACAAATATCCGGCCGTTCTCCCCTGTCTTCCGAAAACTCGGAACCCGGTATTGCCCCGAGAGGTTACTCGGCCGTAACGTTCCCCGGGCGGTGCTCAGTCGCAGGTCGGCGCAGCCCTGTGGGCCGACCCGAGCACCGCACCGGGGCGGAACTCCGCCGGCGGAGACCCGCCTGCCGGGCCCTGGGGAGAAGCGATGCCCACTGTGTCTCGGCGGAGACAAAGACAGCTCCAAGTTTGTCTCCGCGGTGACAAGTACGGAAGCGGATCAAGGATTGCGGCGCCGCGCCTATTGTCCCGGTGATCCGCACCGACTTAACGTGCGCCCGCGGCGCACGCCCGACTCACGCCTGCTGGAGGTGGTATGGGAATCGAAGTAGCTGTTGAGGGTCT
Organism: Streptomyces sp. NPDC055632; assembly: GCF_053618675.1. Lineage (NCBI taxonomy): Bacteria > Bacillati > Actinomycetota > Actinomycetes > Kitasatosporales > Streptomycetaceae > Streptomyces > Streptomyces sp. NPDC055632. The sequence goes on from NZ_JBSHHY010000022.1 coordinate 39,265, forward strand.
GACCATGTCCTTCGGCAAGCAGAACATCTGGCAGGACGTGACGCTGACATTGCCGGCCGGAGAGGTGAGCGTGATGCTCGGCCCTTCCGGAACCGGCAAGACGGTCTTCCTGAAATCGCTCATCGGACTGCTGAAACCCCAGCGCGGCCGTGTCCTCATCAACGGGGTCGACATGGTCAGCAGCCCCGAACGCGACATCTACGAGACCCGCAAGCTCTTCGGCCTCATGTTCCAGGACGGGGCCCTCTTCGGCTCCATGACCCTCTTCGACAACATCGCCTTCCCGCTGCGCGAGCACACCCGCAAGCGGGAGTCGGAGATCCGCCGCATCGTCATGGAGAGGATCGAACTCGTCGGCCTCCTCGGCGCCGAGGGGAAGCTGCCGGGCGAGATCAGCGGCGGCATGCGCAAGCGCGCCGGCCTCGCCCGCGCCCTCGTCCTCGACCCGCAGATCGTGCTGTGCGACGAACCGGACTCCGGCCTCGACCCCGTCCGCACCGCGTACCTCTCCCAGCTGCTCATCGACCTCAACGCGCGGATCGACGCGACGATGCTCATCGTCACCCACAACCTGGACATCGCCGCCACCGTCCCCGACAACATGGGGATGTTCTTCCGGCGCGAGCTCGTCACCTTCGGCCCCCGCGAAGTCCTCCTCACCAGCGACGAACCGGTCGTCACCCAGTTCCTCGCCGGCCGCCGCGAAGGCCCCATCGGCATGTCCGAGGAGAAGGACGCGGCCACCCTCGCCGCCGAGGCGGACGGCGCCGGAGGCGTACGGACGGGCGGGCCCCGCGTCATCGTCCCGCAGCTCGAACCCTCGCCCGGCCTGCCGCCCCGCGCGGCCGTCGCACGCCGCCGCGAGCGGGTCCTCGGCATGCTCGACCGGCTGCCGCCCGCCGCCCGCGCCGCCATCCAGGACACCTACGCGCGGACCGCCGGGGCGCCCACCCTGCGCATGCCGGCCGCCGGGAGCGGCGCGTGATCACCGGCGCGCTGCGGCAGACCGGCCGCCTCTTCGCCCTCGCCGCCGAGGTGAGCCGGGCCGTCTTCCGGCGCCCCTTCCAGTTCCGGGAGTTCATCGAGCAGTTCTGGTTCGTCGCGAGCGTCACCATCCTGCCGGCCGCGCTCGTCTCGATCCCGTTCGGCGCCGTGATCGCCCTCCAGGTCGGCTCGCTCACCCAGCAGCTCGGCGCCCAGTCCTTCACCGGCGGCGCCAGCGTCCTCGCCGTCATCCAGCAGGCCAGCCCGCTCATCGTCGCCCTCCTGATCGCCGGCGCCGGCGGCTCCGCCATCTGCGCCGACCTCGGCTCCCGCAAGATCCGGGAGGAGCTCGACGCCATGGAGGTCATGGGCGTCTCGCCCGTGCAGCGCCTGGTCGTCCCGCGCGTCCTCGCCACCATGGCGGTCGCCGTGCTCCTCAACGGCATGGTTTCCGTCGTCGGCACCCTGGGCGGCTACTTCTTCAACATCGTCCTCCAGGGCGGCACCCCCGGCGCCTACCTCGCCAGCTTCTCCGCCCTCGCCCAGCTGCCCGACCTCTACATCAGCGAACTCAAGGCCCTGATCTTCGGGTTCATCGCGGGCATCGTCGCCTCCTACCGGGGACTCAACCCCCGCGGCGGCCCCAAGGGCGTGGGCGACGCCGTCAACCAGTCCGTCGTCATCACCTTCCTGCTGCTGTTCTTCGTGAACATGGTGCTGACGGGCATCTACCTGCAGATCGTCCCGCCGAAGGGAGGCTGAGGCCGATGGCCTCCCCGTTCGTCTGGCTCGACCGCTCCGGCGACCAGCTCCTGTTCTACGTCAGGGCGCTGCTCTGGATCCCGCGGACCCTGCGCCGCTACCTCAAGGAGGTGCAACGGCTCCTCGCCGAGGTCGCCTTCGGCTCCGGCGGCCTCGGCGTCATCGGCGGCACCATTGGCGTGATGGTCGCGATGACCCTCTTCACCGGCACCGTCGTCGGCCTCCAGGGCCACGCGGCCCTCGAACAGATCGGCACCGCAGCCTTCACCGGCTTCGTCTCCGCCTACTTCAACACCCGGGAGATCGCCCCGCTCGTCGCCGGACTCGCGCTCTCCGCGACCGTCGGCGCCGGCTTCACCGCCCAGCTCGGCGCCATGCGCATCAACGAGGAGGTCGACGCCCTCGAAGGCATGGGCATCCGCTCCATGCCGTACCTGGTCACCACCCGGATCATCGCCGGCGTCGTCGCCATCGTCCCGCTCTACGCGATCGGCCTGCTCTCCTCCTACCTGGCCTCCCGCTACATCACGGTCCTCTTCAACGGCCAGTCGGCGGGGACCTACGACCACTACTTCAACCTCTTCCTGTCACCGACGGACGTCCTCCTGTCGGTGCTCAAAGTGCTGATCTTCAGCGTGATGGTGATCATCGCCCACTGCTACTACGGCTTCCGCGCCTCCGGTGGCCCCGCCGGCGTCGGCATCGCCGTCGGCCGCTCCGTGCGCAACGCCATCGTGCTGATCAGCGTCACCGACTTCTTCCTGTCGCTGGCCCTCTGGGGCGCGACCACGACCGTGAAGGTGGCGGGGTGAGATGAGCGATCCACGAGGCGAGACCCTGCGCCGCCGGTCCGCCGGCGTCGTCTTCCTGCTGGTGCCCGCCCTGCTCGCCTGGCTGGCGGTCGCCGTCTACGACAAGCGTTTCACCGACTCCGACCCGGTCGTCGTCGAGACCGGCAGCGTCGGCAACGAGATGCACCTCGGCGCCGAGGTGAAGCTGCGCGGCGTCGTCATAGGCGAGGTCCGCGCCATCGACACCACCGGCACCGGAGCCCGGCTCACCCTCGCCATGCGGCCCGGGACCCTGGACCACGTCCCCTCCGACGTAAGCGCCCAGATGCTGCCCACCACGCTGTTCGGCGAACGGTTCGTCGCCCTCGTACCGCCCGCGAACCCCTCGGCGAAACCGCTCGGCCCCGGGGCCGTCATCCCCGAGGACCGCTCCGGCAACGCCGTCGAACTCCAGCAGGTCCTCGACAACGTCCTGCCGCTGCTGACCGCCGTCCAGCCGCAGAAGCTCTCGGCGACCCTCTCCGCCGTCTCCCGGGCCCTGGAGGGACGCGGCGACAAGCTCGGCGACACCCTCGGACAACTCGACGCCCACCTCCGCGAGTTCAACCCCCAGCTGCCCGCCCTCAACCGCAACCTGAAAGAACTCGTGAAGGTCAGCCACCTCTACGCGGACGCCGCCCCGGACATCGTCACCGCGCTCACCGACTTCACCACCACCAGCGGCACCCTCGCCGAGAAGGAGGCCGAACTGGCCGGCGCCCTCGGCGCCACCACCCGGACGGCCCAGGACCTGACCGCCTTCCTGCGCCAGAACAAGGACAACATCATCCGGCTCAGCGCCACGAGCAGGCCCACCCTGGAGCTGCTCGCCGAGTACTCCCCGTCCTTCCCCTGCACCCTGCGCACCCTCGCCCAGTTCGTGCCCGCCATGGACAAGGCGCTCGGCAAGGGCACGAACCGGCCGGGAATCCACGTGAACGTCACCACCGTGCCCGCGCGCGGCGCCTACGTCCCCGGCCGCGACGCCCCCTCCTACGGCTCCGGCGGCGGCCCGCGCTGCCACCCCGTGCCCTACCTCGGCGTCCCGGCCGCGCCCGCCGCCCGGGCCTCCGCCGCCGCCGACCAGGACCTCGGGCCCGCCAACTCCCCGCAGGAGAACGACCTCGTCAACGAACTCCTCGCCCCCGCCGCGAAGAAGCGGCCCGGCGACCTGCCGGACTGGAGCAGCCTCCTCGCCGGACCGGCCCTCCGCGGAGCGGAGGTGACCCTCCGATGACGAAGCCCCCCGCCCACACGCGACGGCGCGGCCTGACCGGGACGGTCCTGAAGTCCCTGGTGTTCGTCCTCGTCACGGCCCTCGCCACCACCGTCCTCGGCCTCAGCATCGCCAACACCGGCGTCGGCTCCGCCACCCGCTCGTACAAGGCGCTCTTCACCGACGTCACCGGCCTCTCCGAGGGCGACTCCGTCCGCATCGCGGGGGTGAAGGTGGGCGAGGTGACCGGCGTGCGCGTCGTCGAACGCCGCACCGCCCAGGTCACCTTCACGGTCCGCGAGGACCGCTCCCTGCCCCGCTCCGCGACCGCCGCCGTGAAGTACCTCAACATGGTCGGCCAGCGGTACGTCTCCCTCGACCGCGGCAGCGGGGACCTCGCCGGCACCCTCCAGGACGGCGACACCATCCCCCTGGAGCGCACCACGCCCGCGCTCGACCTCACCCTGCTGTTCAACGGCTTCAAGCCGCTCTTCGAGGGCCTCTCGCCCGCCGACGTCAACGACCTCGCCGGCTCCCTCGTCCAGGTCCTCCAGGGCGAGAGCGGAACCGTCGACAGCCTCCTGCGGCACATCGGCTCCCTCACGAAGACCGTCGCCGCCAAGGACGAGGTCATCGGCCAGGTCGTCACCCACCTCAACACCGTCCTGACCACCCTCAACACCCGCGAGGCCGGCTTCAACGAGCTCGTCGTCACCCTCCAGAAGCTCGTCACCGGCTTCAACGCCGACCGCAAGCCCCTCGGCCAGGCCGTCCAGGCCATCGGCGACCTCACCACCACGACCGCCGGACTGTTCCAGGAGGGCCGCGCCCCCCTCAAACAGGACATCCGCGAACTGGGCCGGCTCTCCGGGAACCTCGGCGAGCACACCCCCCGCATCGAGTTCTTCCTCGCCAACACCCCCGCCAAGCTGACCGCCCTGGCCCGCCTCTCCTCGTACGGGTCGTGGTTCAACCTCTACCTCTGCGAGGCGCGCGTGAGCGGCGTGGGAACCTCCGACGGCTCCAAGCCCCCGACCGGCGTCGCCGTGACCGAATCGAGGTGCCGCGGATGAGCCCCCGCCCCCGGTTCAAGCCGGTCAAGGAACGCAGCCCCGTCGCCGTCGCCCTCGTCGGACTCCTCCTCCTCGCCCTCCTCGCCGCCCTGGCCTACAACGTGGAACGGCTCCCCCTCGTCGGCGGCGACACCGCCTACAGCGCCGACTTCACCGAGGCCGCCGGACTCGACGAGGGCGACGAGGTGCGCATCGCCGGCGTCAAGGTCGGCAAGGTCACCGGAGTCGCCCTCGACGGACCCAAGGTCAAGGTGACGTTCGAGGTCGGCGACGCCTGGGTCGGCGACCGGTCGACCGCCGCCATCGCCATCAAGACCCTCCTCGGCGAGAAGTACCTGGCGCTCGACCCGCTGGGCTCCGCCCCGCAGGACCCCGGCACCCGCATCCCGCAGTCCCGCACCACCTCCCCGTACGACGTGACGCAGGCCTTCCAGGACCTCAGCGGCACCGTCGACGCCATCGACACCGAGAAGCTCGCGGAGAGCTTCGAGACCATCTCCGACACCTTCAAGAACTCCCCGCCGCACGTCCGCAACGCCGCCACCGGCCTGTCCGAACTGTCCCGGTCCGTCTCCAAGCGCGACACCGAACTCGCCCGGCTCCTGGAGAACAGCAAGAAGTTCACCAAGACCCTGGAGGACAAGAAGTCCAGCTTCGAGACGCTCATCGAGGACGGCGGCTCCCTGCTCGGGGAGCTCAAGAAGCGCCGCGACGCCATCCGCGCCCTGCTCAGGGGCAGCAGGGAACTGGGCACCCAGCTCGGCGGCCTCGTCGGCGACAACGACCGGCAGCTCGGCCCGACCCTCAAGGCCCTCGGCCGCGTCACCGCCGTCCTGGAGAAGAACAGCGGCCAGCTCGACAAGACCCTCGCGCTCGTCGGCCCGTACTACCGGCTCGTCGGCAACACCCTCGGCAACGGGCGCTGGTTCGACAGCTACCTGTGCGGCGTGGTGCCCCGGACCTACCTGCCCGAAGCCTCGCAGCCCACGACCGGATGCCTGCCGCCGAAAAAGACGGCGACGGCCAAGGGGAGCGGTGAATGATGACCAGGCCCAGAACGCCCCTCGCCGCCGGACTCGCCCTCGTGGTGCTCGCCGCCTGCGGATTCGTCGCCGTACGCGTCCTCGAACCCGACGGCACCCGCATCACCGCCTACTTCGACCGGGCCGTCGGCGTCTACGCCGGATCCGACCTGCGCGTCCTCGGCGTACGGGTCGGGGAGGTCGAGTCCGTCGAACCGCAGGGCACCCGCGTCCGCGTCCGGCTCCACCTCGACGAGGGCGTCCGCGTCCCCGCCGGCGTCCGGGCCGCCGTCGTCGCCCCGAGCATCGTCGCCGACCGCTACGTCCAGCTCGCCCCCGCCTACAGCACCGGCCCCGCCCTCGCCGACGGCGCCGAACTGCCGGCCTCCCGCAACCGCGTCCCCGTCGAGATCGACCAGCTCTACGCGTCGATCACCGACCTGAGCGAGGCGCTCGGCCCGAACGGCGCCAACTCCGCCGGAGCCCTGTCCGAGCTCCTGAACACCGGCGCGAAGAACCTCAAGGGCAACGGCGCCTCCATCGGCACCTCCATCGAGGAGTTCGGCAAGGCCGCCAAGACCCTCGACGGCAGCAGCGAGCAGCTGTTCACCAGCCTCGGACAGCTCCAGACCTTCACCACCATGCTCAAGGACAAGGACGGCGACGTCCGCACCGCGCAGGAGCGGCTGGACGAGGTCGTCGGCTACTTCGCCGACAACAAGGACGACCTCACCGGCGCCCTCAAGGAGCTCGGCAAGGCCCTCGCCCAGGTCAAGACCTTCATCAAGGACAACCGCGGCGAGCTGAAGAAGAACGTCGACCGGCTCGTGCCCCTCACCCAGACCCTCGTCGACCAGCGCGCCTCCCTCGCCGAGGCCCTCGACGTCGGCCCGCTCGCCGCCGGCAACCTCGTCAACGCCTACAACCCGGCCACCCGCACCCTCGACGGCCGCGCCAACCTCAACGAGATCAGCCTGGGCGGACCGCTGCTCCCGCTGCCGGTGGCCGGCGGCTCCGCGGCGGGCACCGGGAAGGGGGAGCGATGAGCCGCGGCACCTCGCCCTCCGGGAAGCTCCTCGGCGCCGGAGCCGTCGCCACCGTCGCCCTCGGCCTGGGCATCGCCGTCGTCCTCGGCGCGGTCCCCGCGAACCCGCTCCGGTTCGACGGCATCGAGGACCTGCCGCTGCCCGGCGGCGCCGACCTCGGCTCCCACCCCTACACGGTCACCGCCGAACTCCAGGACGTACTGAGCCTCGTGCCGCAGTCCGCGGTCAAGGTCGACGACGTCGCCGTCGGGCGCGTCACCGCCATCGAGCTGGTGCCCGGGAGCTGGACCGCCCGGGTCACCCTGAAGATCAACGGCGACGTCCGGCTGCCCGCCGACGCCGGCGCGCGCCTGGAGCAGTCCAGCCTCCTGGGCGAGAAGTACGTCCAGCTCGTCGCGCCGAACCGGAGCGGCACCGAGCGCGGCGGCGCGCGGCAGGCGGCCGCACGGCAGGACGACGGCGGGCGGCTCGTCGACGGCAGCGTCATCCCGCTGGCGCGCACCGGCCGGAACACGGAGGTCGAGGAGGTCTTCGGCGCCCTGTCCCTGCTGCTCAACGGCGGCGGCGTCAACCAGCTCAAGACCATCACCCGGGAGCTCAACGCGGCGCTCGGCGGACGCGAGCCCGAGGTCCGCTCGATGCTGAAGCGGGTGAACACCCTGGTCACCGACCTGGACGCGCACCGCGGCGACATCACCCGCGCCCTCGACGGGATCAACCGGCTCTCCGCCACCCTCGCCAGCCGCAAGAAGGACGTCGACACGGTCCTCACCGGCCTCTCGCCCGGCCTGAAGACGCTGGAGAACCAGCGGGGCTCCCTGCTCACCATGCTGCGCGCCCTGGACACCCTGTCCGGCGTCGCCGTCTCCACCGTCAACGCGAGCCAGAAGGACATGGTGGCCGACCTGAAGGCCCTCGCACCGACCCTCAAGGCGCTCGCGGACGCCGGCGCCGACCTGCCCGAATCGCTCCAGGTCCTGCTGACGTACCCCTTCACCGACGAGGTGATGCGGGGCATCAAGGGCGACTACCTCAACGCCTATCTGCACCTCGCCGCCGCCCCCGGCACCGAGGTGATCCCGCCCCTGATCCCCGAGACGGAGCCCACCCCCGACCCCACCCCGTCGTCCCCGGAGACGACCGACCCGGAGCCCGAGCCCGAGCCCGAACCGGAACCGGAGCCCGAGCCGGGCGCCCGCCGGGGACAGGCCCAGGCCCAGGGACAGGGCCAGGGACAGGGCCAAGGACAGGGACAGAGCGCCGGACCGACCCTGCCGCTGCCACCCGTCCGCACGGGCGGCACCCCGACGCACGGAGGCGAGAACCGGTGATCACCCGCACCGTACGGCTGAAGAACCTCGCGTTCCTCGTCATCGCCGTCCTCGTCCTCGGCTTCGTCGGCGTCCGCTACGCGGACCTCGGCCGCCACGTCGGCGTCGCCGACCACTACACCGTCAAGGTCCACCTCGCCCGTACGGGAGGCCTGTTCACCCACTCCGACGTCACCTACCGGGGCGTCTCCGTCGGACGCGTCGGCGACATCGGCCTCACCGCCGAAGGGGTCGTCGCCGAACTGCGCATCAAGAAGTCGGCCCCCCGGATCCCCGCCGACGCGCAGGCCGTGGTCGCCGGACTCTCCGCCGTCGGCGAGCAGTACGTCGACCTGCGCCCCGAGAGCGACGGCGGCCCCTACCTCGCCGACGGCGCCCGCATCGAACAGGACGACACCCAGGTGCCGGCCCCGGTCACCGACGTGCTCGCGAGCATGAACGACCTCACCGCCTCCGTACCCCTGGAGTCCCTGCGCACGGTCGTCGACGAGTTCGGCAAGGCCTTCGAGGGACACGGAGACGACCTCCAGGCCCTCCTGGACAACGGCAGCGCGTTCGTCCAGGCCGCCGACCTGGCCCTGCCGTCCACCACCCGGCTCATCAACGACGGCGAGGTCGTCCTGCGCACCCAGGCCGACGAGAGCCGCGCCATCCGGGGCTTCGCCACCGGAGCGCGCGACCTCGCCGCCGCCCTCAAGGGCTCCGACGCCGACCTGCGGCGCGTCCTGACCGTCACCCCCGACGCGGCCGGCCAGGTCAGCGGGCTCCTGCGCGACCTCGACCCGAGCCTGGGCGTCGTCCTCGCCAACCTCCTGACCACCTCGGAGGTCGCCGTCACACGGCAGCGCGGCATCGAGGAACTGCTCGTGAAGTACCCGGCGGCCGTCTCGGCCGGAGCCACCGCCGTCGACGGCGGAAAGGTGAACTTCGGCATGGCCGTCACCTTCTTCAAACCGCTGCCCTGCACCTCCGGGTACGGCGGCACGCGCTACCGCAACGGCCTCGACCTGGGCACCGCGCCCGCCCTCAACACCGGCGCGGCCTGCACGGGTTCCGCGGCGGCCGGGATCAACGTGCGCGGCTCGGCGAACGCCCCGAAGGGCGGCCCCGTGCCCGCCCCCGCCAAGCCGGGCTCCCTGCCCTCGGGCAGCGCGACCGGTACGGCTGACTCGCGGAAGCAGGCCCTGCCCGGCGCGCTCGCGCTGCCCGGCCAGGGCGCCGGGCCGACGGACATGGCCGGGCTCCTCGGCCTGGGCACCGGGAGCGCGCGGTGAGGCGGGCGAGGATCCTCGGCACCGGCGCCCTCGTCGTCGCCCTCGGCTTCTGCGGGACCGGCGCGTGGACCTACGCGCAGGCCCGCTCCGACGAGGGCCTCTCCTTCAGCCGCGAGCGGGACGCGGCGCTCACCGAGGGCCGGCAGCGCCTCACGGCCCTGAACACGCTCGACGCCTCGACCCGTGAGCGCGCCGAAGCGGGCGTACGGGCCTGGCGCGACGCCTCCACCGGCCCGCTCCGCACCGAACTGGGCCGCACCGCGCCCGCGGTGGGCGCCTCGGCGCGGGCCGAGGTCACCGAGGCCGCGCTCACCGCGCTCGACACGCGCGCCGGTACGGCGAAGCTCATCGCGACCGTGCGCGTCGACGTCACCCCGCGCGGGGGCACCGCCCCGACCACCGACCGCAAGCGCCTGGAAGCCGTCCTGACCCGCACCGGCGAGACCACGTGGAAGGTCGCGGCCCTGAGCGCGGTCCCCGTCGCCGGCGCGGAGGAGAACGAGAAGAAGGAGGGCGGGGACGAGTGACGCGACTGCTGCGCGGAACGGTCCGCTGGGTTCCGGAGAGCGCGGGGGGAGCACCCCGGGACGCCTCGCCGGACCCGGAGGAGACGACGACCGGACCGGCCGGGGACACGGACGGGAAGGTCCGGGACCCCGGAGCGACGTCGGCCGGGACGACCCCGGAGACGACCGCCCCGGCCGACGGACCCGCCGAAGAGGCCCCGGACGCGGAGGGCTCCGGGACGGATGCCCCGGCCGACGGACCCGCCGGAGAGGTCCCGGACGCGGAGGTCTCCGGGACGGCCGCCCCGGACGACGGTGACAGCGGCCCGGACACCGGCACCGGCACCGCCACCGGTCGGTTCACCCCCCGCCTGCGGCGGATCGCCCTCGTCACGACCGTCGTCGCCCTCCTCCTCGGCGGAAGCGCGTTCTTCTACGGGGCCCACCAGCTCCGGTCGACCCCGTCGGCCCGCAACCACGCCCTCACCGACACCGCCGCCACCACCCGCGTCGGCGGCGACGTCGGCGAAGGCCTCGCCCGGGTCTTCTCCTACGCGCCCGCCCAGCCCGACGCCGCCGAACGCTCCGCCGGAACCGTCCTCGGCGGACGCGCCGCCCGCCAGTACGCCGACCTGTTCGCGCAGGTCCGCGCCGGCCTGGTCGAGCAGCGCATCACCCTCACCACCCAGGCCGTCCGCACCGGGGTGATCGAGCTCAAGGGGAACACCGCGCGCCTCCTCGTGTTCCTCGACCAGACCTCGCGGCGGGGCGAGGCGCCCGCCACGTCCGCGGCCGCCCAGCTCACCGTCACCGCGGAGTTCCGCGACGGCCGGTGGCTGATCGTCGACATCAAGGCCCGCTGAGCGTGCGCACGAGCACGCACACGAGCGGGAGACGGGAGAACCCCATGACACGCGCGGTCCGCACCCCGGCGGGCATCCGCCCCGCCCTGGCCGTGGCCCTCGTCCTCACCCTGGTCGCGGGCGCCTTCGCGGCCTGGGCGGGCCGGGACTGGTACGCCGCCGCCCACGACGACTCCGCCGCGTACGCCGTGCAGCGCGACCGGGCGCTCGCGGCGGGGGAGCAGGCCGTGCAGAACCTCAACACGCTCGACCACCGGCGCGTGGACCAGGGCCTCGACCTCTGGGAGTCCTCCACGACCGGCGAACTCCACGAGCAGCTCGTGGGCGGACGCACGGAGTTCGCCGGGCAGGTGAAGGCCGCGAAGACGGTGACCACGGCCCGGGTGCTGTCCGGCGCCGTCACGGAACTCGACGACCGCGCGGGGCGGGCCCGGCTGCTCGTCGCCCTCCGCATCACCGTCACGACGCCCGACAGCAAGAGCACGGACAAGGACAGCCGCATGCTGGGCGAACTCACCAGGACCGACGGGCAGTGGAAGCTCAGCGCCCTGGGGCAGGCCCCCGTGGGCGGCACGGCGGCCGGCTGACCGGACCGCACCCGCGAGAGCCGCCCGCACCCGAAAGGACGACGCACGATGCCCACGCCCCGCCACCACCTCAACCGCCAGCGCCGCCGCCAGGCCCTCGCCGCCGCGCCCGAGGGCACGGGCCCCCGCCCCCGCGCCTCCGTGGGCCTCCTGACCGACCCCGCCACCGAACCCCGGCAGCGGACGGCGGAGAAACCCGTACGGGAGAAGGCCGGAGCACCGGAGAAGCCCGTACGGGAGAGGGCCGGGGAGCCGGGGCGGGAGGCCGCCGGGGACAGGACCCGGTCACGCCGCCTCGCCCCCCTCGTGGTCCTCTGCGTGCTGACCCTCCTCCTCGGCGGCTTCGCCGGATGGGCGCACAGCCGGGCGGGAGAGCTCCGCGACGACCCCGCGCGCGGCAACACCGCCCTCACCGACCTCGCCCGTACCAGCGAGATCAAGGGGCAGACCGCCGCGGCCGTCGCCGCGCTCTTCTCCTACGACCACGCCGACACGGCCCCCTTCGAGAAGGCCGGGAAGACCCTCCTCACCGGGAAGGCGGTCGAACAGCACCGGACGCTCCTCGGCGGGGTCCTCGCCCGGGCGGCCGAGCAGAAGACGGTGATCACCACGGCGGTCACCGACAGCGCGGTCGAGCGGATCGACGGCGAACGCGCCCGGGTCCTGGTCTACGCCGACCAGAGCAGCGTGAGCACGGCCGGGACCGCCAAGACCGGCGGCAAGCAGCCGAAGGCCCAGGACCAGGGGGTCTACGCGGGCGCCATGTTCGCCGTGGACGTCGTCCACCGGGACGGCCGCTGGCTCGTCGAGAACATCGACACCTTCGGCCGCTGAGCCGCTGAGCCGCTGAGCCGTCGACCCGCTGAGCCGTCGACCCGCTGACCCGCCGACCCGCCGACCCGCCGATCCGGTAAAAGCCGCCGATCCGCCACGGGCCTTCCGGGAAGGCCCCCGTCACCCCGCCCGCGTGGCGACGAGCACCGTCGCGTACAGCTCCTCGCACGTGACGATCCGCGCCTCCAGGCCGTGCGCGGAGACCGCCTCCACCGCCCGCGCTGCCTGCCGCTCGCTCGTCTCCGCCAGCAGGTGTCCGCCCGGCGCCAGCCACTCCGGCGCCCCGGCGACGACCCGCCGCAGCACGTCGAGGCCGTCCGGGCCGCCGTCGAGCGTGACGAGCGGCTCGTGGTCGCGGGCCTCGGGCGGCAGCAGGCCGATGTCCCCGGTGGGCACGTACGGCACGTTGGCGACCAGGACCTCGACCCGGCCCCGCAGCTCCGGCGGCAGCGGCGCGAAGAGGTCCCCCTCGTACACCCGGCCGCCGCGCGGTTCGACGTTCCACCGGGCGCAGTCCACCGCCGCCGGTTCGACGTCCGAGGCGTGCACCTCCGCGCCCTCGACCCGGTCGAGCAGCACCGCGGCCGCCGCGCCCGAGCCGCAGCACAGGTCGACGCAGAGCGCGCCGGGCGCGGCGAGGGCCACGGCCCGCTCGACCAGGAACCCGGTCCGCCGCCGGGGCACGAACACCCCGGGGCCGACGGCGATCCGCAGCCCGGCGAACTCCGCCCACCCCACGACGTGCTCGAGGGGCAGCCCGGAGGCCCGCCGCTCGACCATCAGGTCGAGCTCGGCGGGCCCGGGCGCCGCCGCGAGCAGCATCGCGGCCTCCTCCTCGGCGAAGACGCAGCCGGCGGCCCGCAGCCGCTCGACCACCCCCGCGTCGAGCAGTACGTCAGACAAGCTGCGCCTCGATGGCCGCCACGACCTCGGGGGCGTCCGGCTCGGTGCGCGGACGGAAGCGCGTGACCTGCCCGTCCCGGCCGATCAGGAACTTCTCGAAGTTCCACTGCACGTCACCGGCCTCGCCCCCGGCGTCCGCGACCTTCACCAGCTCCACGTAGAGCGGGTGGCGGTCCGCGCCGTTGACGTCCGTCTTCTCCAGGAGCGGGAAGGACACCCCGTACGTCGTCGAGCAGAACGTCTGGATGTCCTCCGCGCTGCCCGGCTCCTGGCCCGCGAACTGGTTGCAGGGCACGCCGAGCACGGTGAAGCCGCGCTCCCCGTACTCCTTCTGCAGCCGCTCCAGGCCCGCGTACTGCGGGGTCAGACCGCACTTGGAGGCGACGTTCACGACCAGGACCGCGCGGTCCCGGTAGTCGGCCAGGGAGACCGGCTCGCCGGTCAGGGTCTTCAGCGGGATGTCGTACAGGCTCATGGCCGCTCCTCGTGCGCACGGGGGATGGGGTTTGATCTGACCATGGGCGACGAACCAATGGCAATCGCGATCGACTCCACCACGGAGGGGGCGCCGCGCCGGATCCGGTGCCGGCTCTGCGGCCGCCCCCTGAAGGGCGCGGACTCGCGCCGCACCGGCCTCGGCCCGACCTGTGACGCCAAGCTCCATCCGCCGGGCCCGGACATCCGCACCCGCCGCCACGAGGTGGAGCAGGACGTCCTGCCGGGCCTGGACCCGCCGGGAGACGGGGGCGCGTGACGCTACCAGCCGCGAAAACCGGTGGGCCACCGGTTTCCCGGCCCGGCAGGGTGGCCGGGATGAGAGCGACACCCGAGCCACCGGAACCGGAGTCCTGAACCATGTCGACCCTGCGCGTCACCGCCGAAGTCCTGACCGTCCACCCCCATCCCAACGCCGACGCCCTGGAACTGGCCCAGGTCGGCCTCTACCGGGCCGTCGTCGCCAAGGGCGCCTACGAGACCGGCGACGCCGCCGTCTACATCCCCGAGCAGGCGGTGCTGCCCGCCGCGCTCATCGAGGAGCTGGGACTGACCGGGCGCCTCGCCGGGGGGAACGCGGACCGGGTCAAGGCGGTGCGGCTGCGCGGGGAGCTGTCCCAGGGGCTCGTCTGCCGTCCCGGCGCCCTCGCGGACACCGACCTCGTACGGGCCGCGGCCGAGGGCACCGACTTCGCGGAGCGGCTCGGCATCGTCAAGTGGGCGCCGCCGATACCGACGCACATGAGCGGGGACGTGGAGAGCGCCCCCGACCTGCTGCCCTGGGTCGACGTCGAGAACATCCAGCGGTATCCGGACGTCTTCGAGCCCGGCGAGCCCGTCGTCCTGACGGAGAAGCTGCACGGCACGGCCTGCCTGCTGACGTACGGGGCCGAGGACGGGCGCGTCCGGGTCTCCTCCAAGGGCTTCGGGGCCAAGGGCCTCGCGCTCAAGGAGGACCCGCGCAACCTGTACTGGCGCGCCGTCCACGGCCACGGCCTGGCCGCCGTCGCCGAGCGCCTGGCGAAGCGCCTCGGCGCCCGCCGCGTCGGCCTCTTCGGCGAGGTGTACGGCTCCGGGGTCCAGGACCTGGCGTACGGCGCCGACGCCCGGAGCGAGACCGTCGGGTACGCGCTGTTCGACGTGTCCGCCGAGATCGACGGACAGGTCCGCTGGCTGGACCCGGCCGAGGTCCTGGAGCCCGGCGAGGTCCCGCTCGTCCCGCGCCTGTACTCCGGCCCGTACGACCTGGACACCGTCCTCGCGCACGCGACCGGCCGGGAGACGGTCTCCGGCCGGGAGGCGCACCTGCGGGAGGGCGTCGTCGTCCGGCCCGCGACCGAGCGGTACAGCCCGGTCCTGGGCGGCCGGGCCATCGCCAAGGCGGTCAGCCCGGCCTACCTCACCCGCAAGGGCGGCACCGAGTTCGAGTGACGCTCAGCCGAGCGCGCGGAACAGGCCCTCCTGGACCACCGACACCAGGAGCCTGCCCTCGCGGTCGTAGATCCGGCCCCGCGCGAGTCCCCGGCCGCCCGTGGCGATCGGGGACTCCTGGTCGTACAGGAACCACTCGTCCGCCCGGAACGGCCGGTGGAACCACATCGCGTGGTCGAGCGACGCCATGTCGAAGCCGCGCGGGCCCCACAGGGGTTCGATCGGGATGCGGACGGCGTCGAGCAGGGTCATGTCCGAGGCGTACGTCAGGGCGCAGGTGTGGACCAGCGGGTCGTCGCCCAGCGGCCCCACGGCCCGCATCCACACCGCGCTGCGCGGATCCGCGTCCTCGACCTCCTCCTTCGTCCACCGCAGCCGGTCCACGTACCGGATGTCGAAGGGCTGCCGGCGGGCCATCCGCTCCAGGGCCTCCGGCAGCTCCCCGAGGTGGTCGCGGATCTCGTCCACCAGCCTCGGCAGGCTCTCCGGGTCCGTCATGTGCCGGGGCGGCAGCTGGTGCTCGAACCCGGCCTCCTCCGGCCGGTGGAAGGAGGCCGTCAGATTGAAGATCGTCCGCCCCTCCTGCACCGCCGTGACCCGGCGGGTCGTGAACGAGCGCCCGTCGCGCACCCGCTCCACCTGGTACACGATCGGCACCCCGGGACGGCCCGGCCGCAGGAAGTAGGCGTGCAGCGAGTGCACCGGCCGGTCGTCCTCCACGGTCCGCCCGGCCGCCACCAGGGCCTGCCCGGCGACCTGCCCGCCGAAGACCCGCTGGAGCGACTCCTGCGGGCTGCGGCCCCGGAAGATGTCGACCTCGATCCGCTCCAGGTCGAGCAGGTCCACCAGTCTCTCGGCGGGATTGGTCACCACGGAACTCCTCCTACAACTGTCCGACGGACGTCACGCGGACGACCGCGCGCCCCTCCTCGTCGGAGGCCGCGAGATCCACCTCCGCGCTGATGCCCCAGTCATGGTCGCCGTTCGGGTCGGCGAAGGTCTGCCGGACGCGCCACAGGCCGTGCGCCGCGTCCTCCTCGATGGCGAGCAGCTTCGGACCGCGCGCGTCCGGGCCCGTGCCGAGGTCGTCGTACTCGTCCCAGTACGCGTCCATCGCCTCGCCCCACGCGTCCGCGTCCCAGCCGGACTCCGCGTCCAGCTCGCCGAGCGCGTCCACGTTGTCCAGGGCGGCCAGCTCCACCCGGCGGAACAGGGCGTTGCGCACCAGGACCCGGAAGGCGCGGGCGTTCGCCGTGACCGGCTTGACCTGGTCGGCCTTCTCCTGCGCCTCCTCGGCCGTCTGGACCTCCGGGTTCGCCAGCTGCTCCCACTCGTCGAGCAGCGAGGAGTCCACCTGGCGCACCATCTCGCCCAGCCAGGCGATCAGGTCCTCCAGGTCCTCGGTCTTCAGGTCGTCCGGGATGGTGTGGTCCAGCGCCTTGTACGCGCTCGCCAGGTACCGCAGGACGATGCCCTCGGTCCGCGCCAGCTCGTACCAGGAGGTGAACTCGGTGAAGGACATGGCCCGTTCGTACATGTCACGGATGACCGACTTCGGCGACACCGGGTGGTCGCCCACCCACGGGTGCGACGTCCGGTAGACGTTGTACGCGTGCCAGAGCAGCTCCTCCAGCGGCTTCGGGTACGAGATCTCCTGGAGCCGCTCCATCCGCTCCTCGTACTCGACGCCGTCCGCCTTCATCCTCCCCACCGCCTCGCCGCGCGCCTTGTTCTGCATGGCGGCGAGGATCTGGCGCGGGTCGTCGAGCGTCGACTCCACGACGGACACCATGTCCAGGGCGTACGAGGGGGATTCGGGGTCGAGCAGGTCGAACGCGGCGAGCGCGAACGTCGACAGCGGCTGGTTCAGCGCGAAGTCCTGCTGGAGGTCGACGGTCAGACGGACCGTCCGCCCCTCGGCGTCCGGCTCGTCGAGCTGTTCCACCACGCCGCCGTCGAGCAGCGAGCGGTAGATCGCGATGGCCCGGCGGATGTGCCGCAGCTGCGCCTTGCGCGGCTCGTGGTTGTCCTCCAGGAGCCTCCGCATCGCCTCGAAGGCGTTGCCCGGCCGGGCGATCACCGAGAGCAGCATGATGTTGGTGACCTTGAAGCGGGAGGTCAGCGGCTCCGGCTCGGCGTCGATGAGCCGCTCGAAGGTGGTGTCGCTCCAGGCGACGAAGCCCTCGGGGGCCTTCTTGCGGACCACCTTGCGGCGCTTCTTCGGGTCGTCGCCCGCCTTGGCGAGCGCCTTCTCGTTCTCGATGACGTGCTCGGGGGCCTGGGCGACCACGTAGCCGGCGGTGTCGAAGCCGGCCCGGCCGGCCCGGCCCGCGATCTGGTGGAACTCACGGGCGCGCAGGGTGCGCACCCGGTTGCCGTCGTACTTGGTGAGCGCGGTGAAGAGCACCGTGCGGATCGGCACGTTCACGCCCACGCCGAGCGTGTCCGTCCCGCAGATCACCTTCAGCAGACCGGCCTGCGCCAGCTTCTCCACCAGGCGCCGGTACTTCGGCAGCATGCCGGCGTGGTGCACGCCGATGCCGTGGCGCACGAACCGCGAGAGGTTCTGGCCGAACTTGGTGGTGAAGCGGAAGTTGCCGATCAGCTCGGCGATCTTGTCCTTCTCCTCGCGCGTGCACATGTTGATGCTCATCAGCGACTGCGCGCGCTCGACGGCCTGCGCCTGCGTGAAGTGCACGATGTAGACGGGCGCCTGCCTGGTCTCCAGGAGCTCCGTCAGGGTCTCCGTGATCGGCGTGAGCACGTACTCGTACGAGAGCGGCACCGGCCGGGTCGCGGAGCGGACCACCGAGGTCGGCCGGCCCGTGCGCCGGGTCAGGTCCTTCTCGAACATCGACACGTCGCCGAGCGTCGCCGACATCAGGACGAACTGCGCCTGGGGGAGTTCGAGCAGCGGGATCTGCCAGGCCCAGCCGCGGTCCTGCTCGGCGTAGAAGTGGAACTCGTCCATGACGACCTGGCCGATGTCGGCGTACTTGCCGTCCCGCAGCGCGATCGAGGCGAGGACCTCCGCCGTGCAGCAGATCACCGGCGCGTCCGCGTTCACGGAGGCGTCGCCGGTCAGCATGCCGACGTTCTCGGTGCCGAAGAGCTTGCACAGGTCGAAGAACTTCTCCGACACCAGCGCCTTGATCGGCGCGGTGTAGAAGGTCACCTGGTCGTTCGCGAGCGCGGTGAAGTGCGCACCCGCCGCGACCAGCGACTTTCCCGATCCGGTGGGGGTGGACAGAATGACGTTCGCCCCGGAGACGACCTCGATCAGCGCCTCTTCCTGGGCCGGGTAGAGCGTGATGCCCCGCTCCTCGGCCCAGGAGGAGAAGGCCTCGAAGAGGGCGTCGGGGTCGGCGGTCGGCGGCAGCTGGTCGATAAGGGTCACGCCCCCATCTTGCCTGGATTCCGGCCGGAGGAGGGAACCGGCCACCGACGGTGTTGATCACGAGCGGTAGGCTCGTCCGTCGACCGGCCGTCAACCGAGCGCCGGCAGGGGAGAAACGGGGCGGGCCAACCATGATGGGACCGGCGCACTCGCTGTCCGGAGCGGCGGCCTGGCTGGGGGTCGGGGCCCTCGCGGCGGCCTACGACCGCCCGATGCCCTGGCCGGTGCTCGTCGTCGGCGCGCTCATCTGCGCGGGCGCCGCCCTCGCCCCCGACCTCGACCACAAGTCCGCGACCATATCGCGCTCCTTCGGTCCCCTCTCCAAGATCCTCTGCGGGATCATCGACAAGCTGTCGTACGCCGTCTACAAGGCCACCCGCTCCAAGGCCGACCCCCGGCGGACCGGAGGACACCGGACCCTCACCCACACCTGGCTCTGGGCGGCCCTGATGGGCGTCGGGGCCTCCGCGGCGGCGGTCAGCGGCGGCCGGTGGGCGGTCCTCGCCCTCCTCTTCGTCCACCTCGTCCTGGCCGTGGAAGGCCTCCTGTGGAAGGCCGCCCGGGCCTCCAGCGACGTCCTGGTCTGGCTGCTCGGCGCGGCCGGCGCCTGGATCATGGCGGACATCCTCGAAGACCCCGGCAACGGCGCGAACTGGTTCTTCACCGGTCCCGGCCAGGAGTACCTGTGGCTCGGGCTGCCGATCGTCCTCGGCGCCCTCGTCCACGACATCGGCGACGCCCTGACGGTCTCGGGCTGCCCGGTCCTCTGGCCCATACCCGTCGGCCGCAAGTTCTGGTACCCGGTCGGCCCGCCCAGGTTCATGCGGTTCCGGGCCGGAAGCTGGGTCGAGCTGAAGGTCCTCACACCCGCCTTCATGCTCCTGGGCGGGCTCGGCGCGGTCTTCGCGCTCGGCCTGGTGTAGCTCCGCCCGCAGGCGAGGGGGCCCGCACCGGATCTCCGGCGCGGGCCCTCTCGCGTACGCACGGCCCGTCACCCGTGCCAGGACCGCCACAGCGCCGCGTACGCCCCGTCCGCCGCGACCAGCTCCTCGTGGCTGCCCAGCTCGCTGATCCGGCCGGACTCGACCACCGCGATCAGGTCGGCGTCGTGCGCGGTGTGCAGCCGGTGCGCGATCGCCACGACCGTGCGCCCGTCGAGGACCCGGCCGAGCGACCGCTCCAGATGGCGGGCGGCCCGGGGGTCGAGCAGGGAGGTCGCCTCGTCCAGGACCAGGGTGTGCGGGTCCGCCAGGACGAGCCGGGCCAGGGCGATCTGCTGGGCCTGCGCCGGGGTCAGCGCCCGGCCGCCCGAGCCGACCTCGGTGTCCAGGCCCCCGTCGAGGCCCCGGGCCCAGCCCTCCGCGTCCACGGCCGCGAGCGCCGCCCACAGCTCGGTGTCGTCGGCCCCGGCCCTGGCGAGCAGCAGGTTGTCCCGGAGGGAGCCCACGAAGACGTGGTGCTCCTGGTTGACCAGGGCCACGTGCTCGCGGACCCGCTCGGCGGGCATCCGCGCCAGTTCGGCCGTGCCGAGGGTGACCGACCCGGTCCGCGGGGCGTAGACGCCCGCGAGCAGCCGCCCGAGGGTGGACTTGCCCGCGCCGGACGGGCCGACCAGGGCGATCCGGGTGCCCGGCGCCACCTTCAGGGTCACCTCGTGCAGCACGTCGACGCCCTCCCGGTAGCCGAACCGCACCTCGTCCGCCCGCACCGTCCGGCCCTCGGGCCGCACCTTCGCGTCGCCCGCCTCCGGCTCGATGTCCCGGACGCCGACGAGCCGGGCCAGGGAGACCTGCGCGACCTGGAGCTCGTCGTACCAGCGCAGGACGATCCCGATCGGTTCCACCAGCATCTGCGAGAGCAGCGCGCCCGTGGTCAGCTGTCCCACGTCCATCCAGCCCCGCAGCACGAACGTCCCGCCGAGCAGCAGCACGACGCCCAGCACCAGCACGTGGGTGAGGTCGACGGCGGGGAAGAGTACCGAGCGCAGGAAGAGGGTGTACCTCTCCCATCCGACCCACTCCCTGATCCGCCGGTCCGACAGGGCGACCCGGCGCGCGCCGAGGCGGTGCGCCTCGACCGTGCGGCCCGCGTCGACGGTCTCCGCGAGCGCGGCGGCCACCGCCGCGTACCCCGCGGCCTCCGAGCGGTACGCCGAGGGAGCCCGCCGGAAGTACCACCGGCAGCCCACGACGAGGAGCGGCGCCGCGAGGAGCGGGGCGAGCGCGAGCGGCGGGGCCGTCACCACCAGGCCGCCGAGCAGCAGCCCCGCCCACACCACGCCGATGGCGAGCTGGGGCACGGCCTCGCGCATCGCGTTGGCGAGCCGGTCGACGTCCGTGGTGATCCGCGAGAGCAGGTCCCCGGTCCCGGCCCGTTCGAGCACGCCCGGCGGCAGGCCCACCGACCGGACCAGGAAGTCCTCGCGCAGGTCCGCGAGCATCTCCTCGCCCAGCATCGCCCCGCGCAGCCGGACGAGCCGCACGAACACGGCCTGGACGAGGAGCGCGCCCGCGAACAGCGCGACCGTGCGCTCCAGGTGCAGGTCGCGGGCCCCGGCCGCCAGGCCGTCCACCACCGAGCCCAACAGGTACGGGCCGACCATCGAGGTGATGACGGCGACCGCGTTCACCCCGACGAGCAGGGCGAACGCCCGGCGGTGACGGCGGAGCAGCGCGCGCACGTAGGTGCGGACGGTCGCCGTCGCGGCGACGGGCAGCGTCGTCGCCGTCGTCGGGGCCCCCGGGTCGTACTCCGGCGGAGCCAGGCCGATCATGCCGATTCCCCTTCCAGTGCTTCGAGTGCGACCGCCCCCGGCTCGCGCACGGCGCCCACCGTGAACTCCTCGTCCGCCTCACGGGTGACGACCGCGCGGTAGCGGGGCTCCCGGGCGAGCAGTTCGCGGTGGGTGCCGACGGCGACCGCCTGGCCCTCGTGGACCAGGACCACCCGGTCGGCGCGGTCCAGGAGCAGCGGCGAGGAGGCGAGGACGACGGTGGTCGCGCCCGCGCGCAGTCCGGCGATCCCGGCGGCCACCCGTGCCTCGGTGTGCGCGTCGACCGCCGAGGTCGGCTCGTCCAGGACGAGGACCTCCGGGTCGGCCACCAGGGACCGGGCGAGCGCGAGGCGCTGGCGCTGGCCGCCGGAGAGCGACCGGCCGCGCTCGGTGATCCGGGTGCGCATCGGGTCGCCGTCGGCGTCCACGGAGGCCTGGGCCAGCGCGTCGAGGACGTCCTCGCAACGGGCGGCGGTCAGCGCGTCCTCGGCCCGCACCGCGCCCGAGGCGGGCACGTCGAGCAGTTCGCGCAGGGTGCCGGAGAGCAGCACCGGGTCCTTGTCCTGCACGAGGACGGCGGTACGGGCGGTCTCCAGCGGCAGTTCGTCGAGCGGGACCCCGCCGAGCAGCACCGAGGCGTGGGCCCGCCCCTCGGCGGACGGTTCGGCCGGGTGGCCGCCGAGCCGGTCCGCGAGCCGCCCGGCCGCGTCCGGGTCGCCGCAGACGACGGCGGTGAACAGCCCGGCCGGGGCGCGCACCCCGGTCAGCGGGTCGTACAGGTCGCCGGTCGCCCGGCGCTCCCCGTCCCCGGCCGCCGTGGCGGTCGTCGTACGGGCGAGCGCCAGCACCCGCGCGGCCCGCTTCGCGGACGGCCGGGAGAAGGAGTACGCCATCGCGATCTCCTCGAAGTTGCGCAGTGGATGGTGGGCGAGGGCCACGGCGCCGTAGACGGTGACCAGTTCGCCGACCGCGATCCGCCCGTCGAGCGCGAGCCGGGCGCCGTGCACCACCACCGCGATGAGCAGCAGACCGGGCAGCACGACCTGGATCGCGGAGATCAGGGCCCACATGCGCGCGCTGTGCACGGCCGCCCGTCGGACCTCCTGCGAGGCGGCGCGGTAGCGGCCCAGGAACAGCTCCTCGCCGCCGATGCCGCGCAGCACGCGCAGCCCGGCGACGGTGTCGGAGGCCAGCTCCGTGGCCCGGCCCGCCTTCTCGCGCTGGACGTCCGCCCGGCGGGTCGCGCGGGGGAGCAGCGGCAGCACGGCGAGGGCGAGGACGGGGACGCCGACGGCCACCACGACGCCCAGGGCGGGCTGGTAGACGAGGAGGCCCGCGCAGATGGCCACGAGCACGACGGCGCTCGCCGCGAACCGCGACAGGGCCTCGACGAACCAGCCGATCTTCTCGACGTCGCCGGTGGAGACGGCGACGACCTCGCCGGCGGCGACCCGCCGGGTCAGGACGGAGCCCAGTTCGGCGGTCTTGCGGGCGAGGAGCTGCTGCACCCGGGTGGCGGCGGTGATCCAGTTGGTGACGGCGGTGCGGTGCAGCATCACGTCGCCCGCCGCGATCGCGACCCCGAAGGCGAGGAGCAGCACCCCGGCGAGCGCGAGCCGCCCGCCGTCGCGGTCCACGACCGCCTGGACGGCGAGTCCGATGCCGAACGGCAGGCCGGCGATGCCCAGGTAGTGCAACAGCCCCCAGAGCAGGGACTTCACCTGCCCGCCGAGCTGTCGGCGACCGAGCCAGACGAGGAACCGCGTGCCCGAACGCACATCGGGGACGCCTGGGTCGGCATAGGGAAGATCTCGAATCTGCATGGCGTCCCAGGGTCTCCGGGTAGGGCGGGGGAGACGCGCGTCGGGGGTGCGACGGCGCCGGAAACCGTGCAAGGTTCGCTTTTTTCCCCGGGAACCGGCAATCGATTTTCCACCTGGAGGGAACGGATCCGGCCATGGTCACGCCCGGAAGGCGCCGGGACCGGACGGGACGCCGCACCCGGACTCGCGTCGGAGCTGTCGGCGAACCTCCTGGCAGCGGCAGCGGGACGCCGCGTGATCCTGCACGCGATGCACAGCGTCTCGGACCGGCTCGCCACGATGCGAGGAGCGCGTGACACGGCTATCGCCCTGGGACACGAACTGGCGCGGCAACACAGGATGGCAGGAGACGACGAAGCCGGGCGAGCCTTTGCCAAGGTGTACGTCTCGGCGGCCTCCGCGACGCTCGACAAGATGGGGTTCAGCTCCTACGTCCTTGGCGAGACGAGCAAGGGGCTGATGCGTAACGCCCGC
Source organism: Streptomyces sp. NPDC055632 (assembly GCF_053618675.1). Taxonomy (NCBI): domain Bacteria; kingdom Bacillati; phylum Actinomycetota; class Actinomycetes; order Kitasatosporales; family Streptomycetaceae; genus Streptomyces; species Streptomyces sp. NPDC055632. The sequence goes on from NZ_JBSHHY010000022.1 coordinate 62,889, forward strand.
GAGTTCATGGCCGAGGAAAGCCGTCTGGTCTCTGCCTTCCTGGGCCGGCAGGCCGACCTCACCGCAGGGATGGGAGACCCCGGCGCCGACTGCACCGAGAACTACCTCGGGCTGGGCCAGGAGCTCCCTGAGGTGGTGGGGGAGACCGCCTGGTACGAGCAGTACGCTCCCAGCGGCGGCAGTGACCGCTTCCGTGGCTCGCCGGAGAAGATCCGGGACGTCGCCGGCTCCTGGCGTCACGCCGGGGTGCTCATGCAGCGCTTCCTGGAGGACGCGCAGGCGTACGCCCTCACCGCGAGCAAGGCGCACTCCGGCGAGGCCGCCGATGCCTTCCAGACGTACGTCAAGCACAGTGTCGGCCTCACCTGCCCTCCGGCGAAGGCGGAGGAAGGCGAGCCGCTGGTGACGAATCTCGTCGCCGCCTGCACACAGATGGCCAAGGCATGTGACCGGTACGCCGAGCACGTGGAGGCCTCCAAGGGGAGGATCGCCGAGCGCAAGCTGGACCTCTTCGCGGTCGACATGCCCTGGGACCAGCCGATGTTCGGCGGCAACGGATACGACGGCGGACTGCTCGATGCCGTGCTCGGGGACTCCTGGATCCGGGACCTCGGCTCCGTGGGCCATGCGCTGGACTCGTCCGCCGCACGCGTCAAGCTCCCCGCGGCCGATCCGCCGGCGGCGCCCGCCGTCCCGGGACTCCCGTTCCTGCCGCCGCTCGTTCCCGTGCCGGTGCCCGTACCCGTCCCGGTCGTCCTCGCGTCGTACACCGGGCAGGTGCCGACCCTGGCTCCGATGATCAACCCTGTCTACCCGGGAATCTCCTTCGTCGACCCGATTCCACCGGTCCCCGGGACGACCCGTCTGCTCACCGCGGCAGAGCAGCAGCAGTTCCGCGCGTGGGTGAACACCCTCCGGCCCGGCGGCCTGGCCGGCGGTGGTGGCCCGGCGGCCCCGGACAACGCCTACCAGCTTCGCGTGGCCGGCTACCCCGAGCGGGAAGTGCCGTTGCTCGGGAGCAAGCGCGGGCTCATGGTGGACGGCATACGCCCCCTCGACGGCCACCTCGTCGAGGCGAAGCACGTGCGGGACCCGGACTGCACGAAGAAGAGCTTCCGCACCCTCGACCGAGTCGAGGAGACATTGGCGAAGCCTGTGAAGATCAACAATCAGGGAAAGATCGCGTGGGACCCCGTCGTCGACTCCATGTACGCGGGTGACGAGAAGGAACTCGTCCGCTACAAGCAGGCCATGGCCAACCCTGCCAACAGCGAGATCAAGGGCCTGGAGATCGTGACGAACGGCAGGGACAACGCCGTCTACTGGCAGTCCATGATGGCGATGACGGGCACGCCCGGCTCGACGCGGTACGTCCCCTGAGAACAAGGAAGACCATGGCCACGGAACGAAACATCCGGACGAACTTCGCCTTCTATCCCCCCGAGGGGGACGGCGGAGCCTGGCACGCCACGCTGGACTCCCTGGAGCGGGCGCTGCGCGAGGCGTTCCCCGACCCCGCCATCGGGCACCGGCGGTCCGGCGTCCACGAGATGACCGTGCTGGACTTCGAGATCGAGCTGGCGCCGGACGTGTGGCTGGACGGCACCGCGGCCATCACCGAGCCCGACTACGCCTACATCACCCTCACCGATGTGACGGCGGACGAAGCCGGCGCCTTCGCCGTCTGGCTGCGCGACTCCTTCGTCCCGACACCGAACCTCGTGCGCTTCGCCAGCAGCCTCGCCATGGCGAACGGTGAGGACACCCCCTCGCCGCTGCCGGCCGGAGGGGGCCGCGAAGACATCGGTGCCCTGCTGCACCGGCACCTGGACGCATTCGACCACTGAGCTTTTCCGACCTCAGGTCGAGGCGTGGTGAAGGACGAGAACGGCCTTCACCTCGTCGGTGATCCGATCGGCCTAGGGCAGGGCTGCTGCGGATGGGGTCGCGGGCGGCTCGGCGTAGAGCGTGGTCGTGGCAGTGTGCAGCGCGGATGTGAGAGCGGGAGGCGCGTTCGAACGCGGTCGCGACTGCCTGGAGTTCGTGGCGGGTGTGGGCGGCGGGGGTCTCAGAAGGTACCTGCTCCACCCGGCCCCCGCCTGCCGGAGCCGGGCACGGAAACCCCTCAGCCCGGTCTCACCGAGTCCACGCCCGACCGGGCCCGCTGCCACTCCCCGCGGGTGAAGTCCGGGATCTCCTGCGGTGCCCCGCCCGCCCTGATCGAGGCGTGGCTCAGTGGCAGCGGGGCCGTCCAGACGGCGGCGTCGTACACGTCGAAGTCCGGTACGAGTCCCTTCTGCAGGCACTGCACCAGGCGGTACACCATGAGGTAGTCCATGCCGCCGTGCGCGCCCGGCGGGTTGGCGTGCTCCTTCCAGAGCCAGTGGTCGAACGCGGCGGCGTAGGCCGAGAAGTCGCCCCACTGGTCGTCCCGGTGGTCCGGCTCCAGATAGATCCGGGGCGGGTAGTCCTCGAAGACGCCCCGGGTGCCGCCCAGGCTGTTGACCCTGCTGTACGGGTGCGGGGTGGAGACGTCGTGTTCGAGGCGGATCACCCGCCCCCTGGCCGTCCGGACGAGGCTGATCGTCCGGTCGCTCCCGACGTACGTCTCCTTCCAGCTCGGGTCGCCGGACGGCACGTGCTCCCTCCGGTACTCGGCGAGGCCGAGCGCCGGGGTGCCGAGGCTGCTGATGCTCACCGCCCGGTCGCCCCGGTTGACGTCCATGTAGTTCGCGACCGGGCCGAAGCCGTGGTTGGGGTAGAGGTCGCCGCGCAGCCGGGTGTGCCACAGCCGGCGCCAGGGCCCCTCGTAGTACGTCGGCGAGAACAGCAGGGCGCGCAGGTCGTGGTTGTACGCCCCCGCCCCGTGCAGGAGTTCGCCGAACTTCCCCGCGTGCGCCATCCGCAGCACCCGCATCTCGTTCCGGCCGTAGCAGCAGTTCTCCAGCTGCATGCAGTGCCGGCGGGTCCGCTCCGAGAGGTCGACCAGCTCCCACAGTTCGTCCAGCTCCATGGCGACGGGGCACTCCACGCCGACGTGCTTGCCGTTCAGCATCGCGGCCCGGGCGATCGCGAAGTGGCTCTCCCAGGGGGTGGCGACGTACACGAGGTCGAGGTCGGTGCGGGCGCAGAGGTTCTCGTAGTCCTCCTCGCCGTTGGCGTACAGGGCGGGGGCGGGCCGGCCGGCGGCGACGACCTGCGCGGCGGCCCGCTCGGCCTTCGCGCGCACCGGGTCGCAGACGGCGACGATCCGCACCCAGGAGTGGGCGAGGAAGTGGCCGATCATGGCGGCGCCCCGGTTGCCGAAGCCCACGATCCCCACCCGGACCGTGGAGCGGGCCTCGAAGGGAACACCGGCCATGGTGGCGTCCCGGCGTGCCGGGGCGGCCGCGGGGGCGAGGCCGGGGCCGGGGGCCGCGTGGGCCGCCCCGGTGCCGACGGCGGCGAGACCGAGACCCGCTCCGGCCGCTCCGGCGGTGGTCCTGAGGACCTCGCGGCGGCTCGGGGCGGGCGGCGACTGCTCGTTCACGGAACCTCCCGGAGCCGGAGTCGGACAGTCGGACTGTACGTTCCGGCTCCGGCGCGGTGCCGTACCGTCCGCCGCGCCTCACCCGAACGTACGAAGGTCTCCGGCGTCCGGGTTTTCCGGGGGTGCTGACGGGTGGTCAGGGGCGCGTGGCGCGCTCCAGGGCGAGCAGCACCGACTCGTAGGTCCGGCCCGTCGCCCGGTCCATCCCGATCTCGCACGTCCGGTTGGCCGACAGGTGCGCGTCGAAGGGCCGGGCCGTGACCTCGGCCGCCTCGCGGGCCGTCGCCGACGCCGTCAGCTCCGGGTGCAGCATGCCCCGGTCGCCCGCGAAGGCGCAGCAGCCCGCGTCGGCGGGGACGACGACCTCCTCCGCGCAGGCCCCGGCCAGCTCGGTCAGCCGGTCCTCGTCGCCCAGGTGCCGCATCGAGCACGTGGGGTGGACCACGGCCGAGCCGACCCGGCGGCGCACGTCGAGCCGGGGGAGCAGCTCGTCCGCCGCCCACACGAGGGAGTCCACCACGGTCAGTCCGGCGTGCAGCTCCCGGTTGTCCTCCGTCAGGTACGGCACCACCTCGTGCGCGACGCCGAGCGTGCACGAGGAGGCGTCCACCACGAGCGGCAGCCTCCCGCCCGCCGTCCATCCCCAGGCCGCCTCGACGATCCGGTTCGCCATCACCTCGTTGCCCCGCTCGTACCCCTTGGAGTGCCAGATCGTCGCGCAGCAGGTGCCGGCCACGTCGTCCGGGATCCACACCGGCCGTCCGGCCCGCGCCGACACGGCGACGACCGCCTCGGGGAGCGAGGGCCCGGGGTCGCCGTCCGGGTTGCCGAAGATCCGGTTCACACAGGCCGGGTAGTAGACGGCGACCGCCGCCGGGCGGTGGGTGCGGGGCAGCCGGCGCGGCGCCGCGCCGGGGATCTCCGGCAGCCACTCCGGTACGAGGTCGGGGCGGACCGCCCTGCGGGCGAGACCGGTCACCGACTCCACGACCCGGTCGCCGATCCGGTCGGCGGCGGCGACCGCGAGCCGCGCCGAGGCCTCCACGGCCCGGAAGTTCCGCGCGGTCAGGGCGGCGATCCGCTCCTCGCGCGGCGAGTGCCGCGCGTGCCGGAACTCCTTCATCAGGGCGCCCGTGTCGATGCCGACCGGGCAGGCGAGCGCGCACGTGGAGTCACCGGCGCAGGTGTCGACGGCGTCGTACCCGTACTCCTCCAGGAGCCGGGCCTCGACCGGCGAGCCGTCGTCCTGCCGCAGCATCTCCCGGCGCAGCACGATCCGCTGGCGCGGGGTGGTCGTCACGTCGTGGCTGGGGCAGGTCGGTTCGCAGAAGCCGCACTCGATGCAGGGGTCGGCGATCCGCTCCACGGCCGGGATCGTCTTCAGGCCGCGCAGGTGGGCCTGCGGGTCGCGGTCCAGGACGACCCTCGGGGCCAGCACCCCGGCCGGGTCGAAGGCCTCCTTGATCCGCCACATCAGCTCGGTCGCCCGCGTCCCCCACTCCAGCTCCAGGAAGGGCGCGATGTTGCGGCCGGTGGCGTGCTCGGCCTTCAGGGAGCCGTCGAAGCGCTCCACGGTCAGTTTGCAGAACTCGTCCATGAAGGCCGCGTACCGCTCGACGTCGGACGGGTCGGCCGCGTCGAAGGCGAGCAGGAAGTGGAGGTTTCCGTGGGCCGCGTGACCGGCCACGGCCGCGTCGAAGCCGTGCCGCTCCTGGAGGTCGAGCAGCGCGCCGCAGGCCTCCGCGAGCCGGGCCGGCGGCACCGCGAAGTCCTCGGTGATCAGGGTCGTGCCGGAGGGGCGCGAGCCGCCGACCGCCGTCACGAACGCCTTGCGGGCCTTCCAGTAGCCGCCGATCCGCTTCGGGTCGCGGGTGAAGGCGTTCTCCACGGACGCCACCGGGGCGATGAGGTCGAGCCCGGCGAGCACCTCGTCCGCCGCCCGCTCACAGGCGTCGAGGGCCGCCGCGTCCGGGGCCCGGAACTCGACCAGGAGGGCCGTCGTCCCCTTCGGCAGCTCCGCCCAGTCGGGGGGCACGCCCGCCACGCTGACCGAGGCCCGCAGCGTGTTGCCGTCCATCAGCTCGACGGCGATCGCCCCGGCGTCGTTGAACAGCGGCACGGCCTCGGCGGCGGCCGGGAGCGAGGGGAAGAAGAGCAGGGCCGTGGAGACCTCGCGGTCCAGCGGCAGGGTGTCGAAGACGACCTCGGAGAGGAAGCCGAGGGTGCCCTGGGAGCCCACCATGAGGCCCCGCAGGATCTCGACGGGCGTGTCCCCGTCGAGGAAGGCGTCGAGCCGGTAGCCGTTGGTGTTCTTGAGGGTGTACTTGGCCCGGATGCGGGCGGTCAGCTCGGCGTCCGCCTCGATCTCGGCCTTCAGCGCGAGCAGCTCCGCGCAGAGCGCCGGCTCGGCCCGCGCCAGCTCCTCGTCGGCGTCCGGGGCGGCGGTGTCGACCACGGTGCCGCTCGGCAGGACGGCGGTGAGCGAGGCGACCGTCCGGTAGGAGTTGCGGGTCGTCCCGGCCGTCATGCCCGAGGCGTTGTTGGCGACGACCCCGCCGATCGTGCAGGCGATCGCGCTGGCGGGGTCGGGGCCGAGGACCCGCCCGTGCGGGGCGAGCGCCGCGTTGGCCCGCACGACGGTGGTGCCGGGCCGGATCCGGGCGCGGGCGCCGCCGTCCAGGACCTCGACGCCGGCCCAGTGGCGGCGCACGTCCACCAGGACGTCCTCGCCCTGAGCCTGCCCGTTGAGGCTGGTCCCGGCGGCCCGGAAGACGACCTCGCGGCCCTTGCCGTGCGCGTACGACAGGACGGCGGAGACGTCGTCGAGGTCCTCGGCGACCACGACGACCTGCGGGACGAAGCGGTAGGGGCTCGCGTCCGAGGCGTAACGGACCAGGTCGGAGATCCTCCCGAGCACCTTGCCGGGGCCGAGGATCCCGGTCAGCTCCTCGCGCAGCCGGCGCGAGGTGCCCTTGGCGTGCAGCGACGGGACCCGGTCCGGGGCCGGGGTCCGCTCCCGGCCGGGACGGAGGGCCTGCGGGTCCGGTTCCAGCAGCGGCATGTCACGGCTCCCCTTCGGCGCGATCCCGTCCCCGGGGGGTCAGCAGCCGCCCTCCGGGCCGGGGTCGACCAGGGCGGTCAGCAGGCCTCCGAGCACCTCGCGCTGTTCGGCGGTCAATGGAGCAAGGATGTCCTCTGCGGCGGCCCGGCGCGCGCTGCGCAGCTCCCGCAGCGTGGCGCGGCCCGCGTCGGTGAGCTCGATCCGGATCACGCGGCGGTTGACCGGGTCGGGTGCCCTGCGTACCCGGCCGGCCGCCTCCAGGCCGTCGACGAGGCTGGTCACCGCCCTGGGGACGACCTCCAGACGGGCCGCGAGGTCGGCCATCCGGGGCGGCTCCCCGAAGGCCGCGACCGTGCGCAGGAGCCGGGACTGCGCGGGGGTGATGCCGACCGGCTCCAGATGGCGCTTCTGGATGCGGTGCAGCCGGCGGGTGAGCCGGAGCAGCTGCTCGGCGAGGAGCCCGTCGGCGTCGGAGGCGCCCGGCCCGCCCGCGCGGCCCGGGACGTCCGCCTCGCCCGCGCGCCTCGGGACGTCCGCCTCGCTCGTGCGGCCGGGGGCGTCCGGATCGCTCGTACGGTCGGTAGTGCTCATGACGGGAACAATATCAGGACGCCGTTCATTGTGAGCATAGGTAACAGTGACCTATGCTCTGATCGACGCCGAATCCTCCGAAGGAGCCCATGCGCCCCCACGACCGGTCCGAATGGACACCCCCGCCCCGCGACCCCGGAGAACCGAAGGAGCCCGCCCAGGTGCGGCGCATCCTGCGGCTCTTCCGCCCCTACCGCGCGCGCCTGGCGCTCGTCGGCCTCCTGGTCGGCGCCGCCTCGCTCGTCTCGGTCGCCTCGCCGTTCCTGCTCAGGGAGATCCTGGACGTCGCGATCCCCCAGGGCCGCACCGGGCTGCTCAGCCTGCTCGCCCTCGGGATGATCGTCACCGCCGTCCTGACCAGCGTCTTCGGCGTCCTCCAGACCCTCATCTCGACCACCGTCGGCCAGCGCGTCATGCACGACCTGCGCACCGCGGTCTACGAGCAGCTCCAGCGGATGCCGCTCGCCTTCTTCACGCGCACGCGTACCGGCGAGGTCCAGTCCCGCATCGCCAACGACATCGGCGGCATGCAGGCGACCGTGACCTCCACGGCCACCTCCCTGGTCTCCAACCTCACCGCCGTCGTCGCGACCGTCGTCGCCATGCTCGCCCTCGACTGGCGGCTCACCCTCGTCTCGCTGCTCCTGCTGCCGGTCTTCGTCTGGATCAGCCGCCGCGTCGGCCGCGAGCGCAAGCGGATCACCACCCAGCGCCAGAAGCAGATGGCCGCGATGGCCGCGACCGTCACCGAGTCCCTCTCGGTCAGCGGCATCCTGCTCGGCCGCACCATGGGCCGCTCCGACTCGCTGACCAGGTCCTTCGCCGAGGAGTCCGAGCGCCTGGTCGACCTGGAGGTCCGCTCCTCCATGGCCGGACGCTGGCGGATGTCCGTCATCGGCATCGTCATGGCCGCCATGCCCGCCCTGATCTACTGGGCCGCCGGCCTGGCCGTCGGATCCGGCGGCACCGCGATCTCCCTCGGCACGCTCGTCGCCTTCGTCTCGCTCCAGCAGGGCCTCTTCCGGCCCGCCGTCAGCCTGCTCTCCACCGGCGTGCAGATGCAGACCTCCCTCGCGCTCTTCCAGCGCATCTTCGAGTACCTCGACCTGCCCGTCGACATCACCGAGCCCGCCGACCCGGTCCGGCTGCCGAGGATCCGCGGCGAGGTCTCCTTCGAGAAGGTCGAGTTCCGGTACGACCCCGGGGCCCCCGGCCGCCCCACCCTGGACGCCGTCGACCTGACCGTCCCCGCCGGCGGCAGCCTGGCCGTCGTCGGCCCCACCGGCTCCGGCAAGTCCACCCTCAGCTACCTGGTGCCCCGGCTGTACGACGTCACCGACGGGCGCGTCACCCTCGACGGCGTCGACGTGCGCGACCTGGACTTCGACACCCTCGCCCGCGCGGTCGGAGTCGTCTCGCAGGAGACCTACCTCTTCCACGCCTCCGTCGCCGACAACCTCCGCTTCGCCAAGCCGGACGCCACCGACGAGGAGATCGAGGCCGCCGCCCGCGCCGCCCAGATCCACGACCACATCGCCTCGCTCCCGGACGGCTACGACACCCTGGTCGGCGAGCGCGGATACCGCTTCTCGGGCGGCGAGAAGCAGCGCCTCGCCATCGCGCGCACCATCCTGCGCGATCCGCCGGTGCTGGTCCTCGACGAGGCGACCAGCGCCCTGGACACGCGCACCGAGCACGCCGTGCAGCGGGCCGTCGACACCCTGTCGGCCGGCCGCACCACGATCACCATCGCCCACCGGCTCTCCACCGTCCGCGACGCCGACCAGATCGTCGTCCTGGAGGAGGGGCGGATCGCGGAGCGCGGGACGCACGAGGAGCTGCTCGCCCGGGACGGGCGGTACGCGGCCCTGGTCCGCCGGGACGGTGCCACGACCCCGGAGGACGGGCGGGCGGGCGCGGAGGCGGTCGTCCCCCGGACCGCGTGAGCGTTCCGGGAGACGACGCCCGGCCTCCGTACGGGGGCCGTCGTGTGCGGGGTTCCCCGGATTCCCGTACGGGCCGGGTTAGCGTGCGCCCATGACGTACCGGCCGACACCGTACGCACCCCCACCCCCGCACCGTTCCCGACCCCGCCTCACCCGCCGCGGACGGCTGGTGCTCCTCCTCGGAGCAGCGCTCGCCGTGGCCGCCGCGGTCACCGCCACCCTGCTGCTCGTCCGCGACGGCCGCCCGGCCGCCGACCGGCCCCGCCCCCTGCTGGTCCCGGAGGGCCGGCGCTCGGCCCAGGTCTACACGTCCGTCGACCGGGCGCTCGGACTGCCCGAGGGGGCCGCGAGGAAGGCCGCGACCGCGCCCGGCACCGCCCTCCGGCTGCCCGCCGAGGCCCGCGGCAACCCCGAGGGCTACCTCTTCCCCGCCACCTATCCGGTCCTCCCGACCACCACGCCGGAGGAGCTGCTGCGCTTCATGGTGGCCACGGCCGGAAAGCGGTTCGGCACCGCGAAGGTCACCGAGGGCGCCAGGGCCCACGGGATGAGCACGTACGAGGCGGTGATCGCGGCCAGCATCGTCCAGGCCGAGGCCGACAACCCGGACGACATGGCCAAGGTCGCCCGGGTCGTCCACAACCGGCTCGCCCGGGGCATGGCCCTCCAGATGGACTCGACCCTCAACTACGCGCTCGGCCGCAGCACTGTGGACACCACGCACGAGGACATCCGCTCCACGAGCCCGTACAACACCTACGCGCGCAAGGGGCTGCCGCCGACCCCCATCGGCAATCCGGGGGACCAGGCCCTGGACGCGGTGATCAGCCCGGCGGACGGGGACTGGCTCTACTTCGTCACGGTCGCCCCGGGCGACACCCGCTTCACCGCCGACTACGCCTCCCACCAGGTGAACGTGGCCGAGTTCAACGCGGGCCGGAGGGCGGCGACACCCTGAGGCGGCGGGGACGGGCCGGTTCGACGGACCGGGTCGGAGGACCGGTTCAAAGGACCGGTTCGACGGGTCGGTTCGCAGGAACGACGGACTGCTCGCCGTCCCGCTCCCGCTCCCGTTCGCGGCGCAGGAGGCGCCCGATGTCGGAGACGGCCGCGCGACCGGCCCGGTTGGCGCCGATCGTCGAGGCCGAGGGGCCGTAGCCCACGAGGTGGACGCGCTCGTCCCGCACCGCGCGCGTGCCCTCCACCCGGATGCCGCCGCCCGGCTCCCGCAGCCGCAGCGGGGCCAGGTGGTCGATCGCGGCCCGGAAGCCGGTCGCCCACAGGATCACGTCCACGTCGACGCTCCGGCCGTCGTCCCAGGCCACCCCGGTCGGGGTGATCCGGTCGAACATCGGGAGCCGGTCCAGGACCCCGCGCGCGCGTGCCTCCCGGATCGCGTCGTTGAGGGGGAGGCCGGTGACCGAGACGACGCTCTGCGGGGGCAGCCCCCGCCGCACCCGCTCCTCGACCAGCGCGACGGCGGCCCGACCCTCCGCCTCGCCGAACGGGCCCTCGCGGAAGACGGGCTCGCGCCGGGTCACCCAGAACGTGTCGGCGGCTACCCCGGCGATCTCCATCAGGTGCTGGGTCCCGGAGGCCCCGCCGCCCACCACGAGCACCCGCTCGCCCGCGAACTCCTCCGGGCCCGGGTATCCGGCGGTGTGCAGCTGACGGCCCCGGAAGGTCTCCTGACCCGGGTAGCGCGGCCAGAAGGGGCGGTCCCAGGTGCCGGTGGCGTTGATCAGGGCCCGGGTCTCGTAGACGCCCTCCGAGGTCTCCACCCGGAGCCGGCCGCCCCCGCCCTCCCGGACGGCGGTGACGTCCACGGGCCGGTGGACCCGCAGGTCGAAGGTCCGCTCGTACGCGTCGAAGTAGCCGCCGATCACCTCGGAGGAGGGGCGCGCGGGGTCCGCGCCGGTCAGCTCCATCCCGGGCAGCGCGTGCATCCCGTGGACCTTGCCGTACGTGAGGGAGGGCCACCGGAACTGCCAGGCGCCGCCCGGGCGCGGGGCGTGGTCGAGGACGACGAAGTCCCGGTCCGGCTCCAGGCCGGCGCGCCGCAGGTGAAAGGCGGCGGAGAGGCCCGCCTGCCCGGCGCCGATGACGACGACGTCGAGCGGACGGGCCTCCCCGGCCGCTCCTCCCACCATTTCGGCCCTCACGAAATCGTTCACGCTTCTACCAACCGGGGCGGGGGCGCGGATCTTCCCGTCCCCCCGCCCCGTCGGCGGTTCCTACCGGCTGCCGGGCACGAGCAGCGGGGCGCCGCCCGGGGCCGAGGCCGGACGCCCGTTCGCCGCCGGGACGCCCAGGAGCGGGGAGGCCGGGGGAGAGGGGAGCAGTCCGCGCGCGGCCAGCTCCGGCGTCACGCCCTCGCCGAACCAGTACGCCTCCTCCAGGTGCGGGTAGCCCGACAGCACGAAGTGCTCCACCCCGAGGTCGTGGTACTCCTCGATCCGGTCCGCGACGTCGGCGTGGCTGCCGACGAGCGCGGTCCCGGCCCCGCCCCGCACCAGGCCCACGCCCGCCCACAGGTTCGGCGAGATCTCCAGGCGGTCGCGGTCGAGCGAACCGCCCCGGTGCAGCGCCAGCATCCGCTGCTGGCCGACCGACTCGCTGCGGCCCAGGAGCTCCTGCGCGGCGGCGACCGTCTCGGCGTCGAGGTCGGAGAGCAGCCGGTCGGCGGTCGCCCAGGCCTCGCGGGCCGAGTCGCGGGAGATGGTGTGCAGCCGGATGCCGAACCGGACCGTCCGGCCGCGCTCCTCCGCGAGCCGCCGGATCCAGTCGATCTTCTCCTTCACCTGCCACGGCGGCTCGCCCCACGTCAGGTACACGTCCGCGTGCTCCGCCGCCACCGGCCCGGCGGCCTCGGACGAGCCGCCGAAGAAGATCTCGGGCAGCGGGTCCGGCGGCAGGGCCGTGAGTCCGCCCTCGACGTGGAAGTGCTCGCCCTCGAAGTCGTACGGCCGCCCGCCCCACACGCCCCGCACCACCGAGAGGAACTCGGCCGTGCGCGCGTACCGCCGGTCGTGGTCGAGGTGGTCGCCGAAGCGGCGCTGCTCCGCCGAGTCGCCGCCGGTCACCACGTTGAGGAGGAGCCGGCCCCGGGTGATCCGCTGGTACGTGGACGCCATCTGGGCCGCGAGGACCGGCGAGATCACCCCCGGCCGGAACGCCACCAGGAACTTGAGGCGTTCGGTGTGCTGGGCGAGCGCGACCGTGGTCAGCCAGGCGTCCTCGCACCACGTGCCGGTCGGGGTCAGCACCGCCTCGAAGCCGAGCTGCTCGGCCGCCTTGGCGATCTGGACCAGGTAGTCGATGTCGGGCGCGCGCACCCCGGACACGGTCCGGTTACGGGTGATCCCGCCGTCCGTGTACGCGTGCCGGTCGACGAGGGTCCGGCCGTCGCCGCCGGTCGGCAGGAACCAGTGCAGATGGACGCTCATCAGGAGGCCTTTCCGTAGCTGCGCGCCGCGGTGGTCGACGGCGGCAGGTCCTTGTTGAAACGGGTGTCCACGTAGTCCGCGAAGCGGAACTTCTTCGGGATCAGCTTGAGTTCGGCGAAGGTGTCGGCGATCTTCTGCTCGGAGGCGACGGCCGCCTCGTCGAGGGCGACCGGGACGCGGGTGCCGTTGCTGCGCTTGACGGCGGCGAGCGCCACCTCGTACGGCAGGCCGGTCTCCTTCGCCCAGACCTTCGCCCACTCCTCCGGGTGCTCGAACACCCAGCCCTGGGCGCGGCGCAGCCGCTCGACGAAGTCGCCGATCGCCTCGGCCTTCTCCTTGTCGGCGAGTGCGGAGGGGGAGGCGACCTGGAAGCCGAGGCCGTTGACGAGCCCGCGTCCGTCGGTCAGGACCCGGCCCTTCCCGCTGAGCAGGACCTGCGAGGTGTACGGGTCCCAGACGGCCCACGCGTCCACCTTGCCGGTGGTGAACGCGGCCAGGGCGTCGGCCGGCTGGAGCAGGGTGACCTGGACGTCGGACAGCTTGAGCCCGGCCTTCGCGAGGGAGGCGACGAGCTGGAAGTGGGCGGAGCTGCCCTGTGCGACGGCGACCTTCTTCCCCTTCAGGTCGCCCGCGGTGCGCAGCGGCGAGTCCTTCGGGACGAGGATCGCCTCGCCGGCCGCGTCGCCGTGGGTCGCGGCGATCACGGTGATCTTCGAACCGGCTCCGGCGGCGAAGACGGGCGGGGTGTTGCCGACGGAGCCGATGTCGACGGCCTTCGCGTTCACCGCCTCCAGGAGGGGTGGGCCGGAGGTGAACGTCGACCAGGTGACGCGGTACGGCAGGTCGTCGAGTTCGCCGGCGGCGCGCAGCAGGGCCTCGGCGCCGCCCTTCTGGTCACCGACGTTCAGGACGAGGGAGCCCTTGCCGTCGGAGTTCGAGGCCTCGCCTGCCGCGGAGGCACCGGAGCAGGCGGAGGCGAGGAGCGCCAGTGGCACGAGCAGGGCGGCGAGGGACGGGCGGAAGGACTTCACGGTTCTCTCCTCGGAGGTGTGTACGGGGTACGTGCGGAGGTGGGGACGCGTACGGGATTCAGGCCGCCTTCTCGACGGACTCGCCCTCCGAGACGCCGAGTTCGGCGAGCAGACGGGTGCGGAGCGCGGCGAGCGCGGGGTCGCCGGGCGAGCGGGGCCGGTCGAGGTCGACGGCGGTGTCGTACGCGATGACCCCGTCCCGCATCACCAGGGCGCGGTCCGCGAGCAGCAGCGCCTCGTCCACGTCGTGCGTGACGAGCAGGACCGTGCAGCCGCGCCGCTGCCACAGCTCGGCCACCAGGCGCTGCGCCTTGATCCGGGTGAGCGCGTCGAGCGCGCCGAACGGCTCGTCGAGCAGCAGCAGGTCCGGATCCCGTACCAACGCCCTGGCGAGGGAGGCGCGTTGGGCCTCGCCGCCGGAGAGGGTCTTCGGCCAGGCCCCCGAGCGTTCGCCGAGGCCGACCTCGGACAGGGCCTTCTCCGCGACCTCCCGGCCGGGCTTCCCCGGAAGGCCGAGCAGCACGTTGCGCCAGACCTTCTTCCAGGGCATGAGGCGCGGCGCCTGGAAGGCGACGGCGCGGCGGCGCGGGACGAGGACGGTGCCGGAGATCTCCCGGTCGAGCCCGGCCAGGACGCGCAGCAGCGTGGACTTGCCGCAGCCGCTGTGCCCGAGGAGCGCGGTGAACTGCCCGGCGTGGAGGGTCAGGTCGAGCCCGTCGACCACGGGACGTCCGTCGAAGGAGCGGGTGAGCCCCTGGACGGTCACTGCCCGGTGAAGGTCGGTCGCCATTGCAGCAGCAGCCTTTCGAGAGTGCGGACGAGGGCGTCGGCGAGCAGGCCGAGGAAGGCGTAGACGACCAGGCAGACGACGATCACGTCCGTGCGGAAGAACTCCCGGGCCTGGTTCATGAGGAAGCCGATCCCGGCGTCGGCGTTGATGGACTCGCCGAAGACGAGGGCGAGCCAGGCGGTGGCGAGGGAGTACCGCAGGCCGGTCATGGCGCCGGGCAGCGCGCCCGGCAGGACGACGTGCCGGACCAGGCCCCACCGGCCGAGCCCCAGGGACTCGCCGGCCTCGACGAGCTGGGCGTCGACGCCCCGGATCCCGGCGTACACGTTGAGGTAGAGGTGGAAGGCGACGCCGAGGGCGATGAGCGCCACCTTCGGCGCCTCCCCGATGCCCAGCCAGATGATGAACAGCGGGATGAGCCCGACCCAGGGCACCGTCCGCAGCATCTGCACGGGCGCGTCGACCAGGTCCTCCCCGAGCCGCGAGAGCCCGGACACCAGGGCGAGGGCGATCCCCACCGCGCCGCCGAGCAGCAGCCCCACGGCGACGCGCCGCAGCGAGACCCCCATCGCGTTCGGCAGCGTGCCGTCGCCGATCAGCTCGCCGCCCGCCCGGGCTATGGTCCCCGGCGAGGCGAGCACGTCCGCCGGCAGCACCCCCGCCGAGCTCGACAGTTGCCAGAGGAGGAGCAGCAGCACCGGTCCGACGGCCCGGCGCAGCCAGCGGGGGACGGAGGGGCCGCGGCCGGCTCCCCGTGCGGGGGTGAGGGACTCGACGTCCGAACCGGGCAGAACCGATATGTCGGGCGCGGAAGGGGCGGGGGGTGGTGGGGCATGGTCGACCGTCATGACGGACTCCGGGAGGGAGGGGGCGGCGAGGGTACGCGTCAGCGACCGCGGGCGCGGAACGGGCGCGCGCACACGGCGATCAGGGCGTCAGGAAGAGGGGAGGAGCGGTGAAAGGGCGTCAGCGGCCGCGACGACACGCGGCGGAGGCCACCCGCAGCAGGTCGATGTGACCGCGCGTGGTGAGCAGGGCTGTACGCAACATGGCGCGAACGTAGCGGCCGTCACGGGGCGGGTCAACGGCGTCTCGGAGAGTGGACGCGCCGTCCCGGGGGCCGGGACGGGGACGTGCCCGTGTCCGGAGCGTGATCCCCGCCCTCTGGTCTCCCTTGCGACCGGCGGCCCCACGGGACACCCCCTAGGCTGCGAACCGGCACGGCCCACGATCCAGGAGTACACCCCATGACCGACCGCGACCGGCAGCACCCCTACCCCGACGCCCTCCGGCCGGACGCGGGGCCCGCCCCGCACCCCCTGCTCGCGCCGGTCCTCGGGCTCCTGGGGACCTGGACCGGACGGGGGCGCGGCGGGTACCCGTCGCTCGACGAGGACTTCGCGTACGAGCAGGAGGTCGTGTTCAGCCACGACGGGCGGCCCTTCCTCCGCTACGAGGCGCGGGCCTGGCTGGTCGACGGGGACGGTGCCCCGCTGCGGCCCTCCGCGCGGGAGAGCGGCTGGTGGCGGCTCCAGCCGGAGGGGCGCGTCGAGGCGCTGATCACCCAGCCCACCGGCATCGCGGAGATCTCGGTCGGCCGCGCGGACGGCACCGCGGTCGACCTCGCCACCCACGAGGTCGCCCTCGCCCCCACCGCCAAGCAGGTGGACGCCACCCGCCGCCGCTACGCCCTCGTCGACCCGGACACGCTCGACTTCGTCCACGACCTCGCGGCCGTCGGCCTGCCGCTCCAGCACCACCTGGGCGTACGGCTCCGCCGGACCGGCTGAGACCGCAGGCCCCCTTCGGTCGTGCGCGCCGGTCCCGCACAATACGCAGATGAGCGATGACGACCCGTACCTGTGGCTGGAAGAGGTCTCCGGCGACGCCGCCCTCGCGTGGGTGGCCGAGCGGAACGCCGAGACGGCGGAGGCCCTGGCCGCCGACCCCGGGTTCACCCCGCTGAAGGAGCGCCTGCGGGAGGTGCTCGACGCCTCGGACCGCATCCCGTACACCACCCGGCGCGGCGCGCACCTCTACAACTTCTGGCAGGACGCCGAGCACGTGCGCGGGGTGTGGCGGCGCACCACCCTGGAGCAGTACCGCAAGGACGAGCCCGAGTGGGAGCTCCTCCTCGACGTCGACGCGCTCGCCGCGGAGGAGGACGAGAAGTGGGTCTGGGACGGGGCGGTCGCGCGCCGGCCCGCCCACGACCGGGCCCTGGTGAGCCTCTCGCGGGACGGCGCCGACGCCGCGGTGGTCCGCGAGTTCGACCTGGAGGCGAAGGAGTTCGTCGAGGACGGCTTCCGGCTGCCGGAGGCGAAGACCCGGATCGGCTGGATCGACGCCGACACCGTCTTCGTCGGCACCGACACCGGGCCGGGCTCGCTGACCGACTCGGGCTACCCCCGCACGGTCCGCCGCTGGCGGCGCGGCACCCCCCTGGAAGAGGCCGAGACGGTCTTCGAGGCCGGGAGCACGGACGTGTCGGCCTGGGGCTACCACGACACCACGCCCGGCTTCGAACGCGACTTCGTCGGCCGCTCGCTGGACTTCTTCCGCAGCGAGACGCACCTCCTGGAGCCCGGCGGGACGCTCGTGCGGATCGACGTGCCCGAGGACGCCGAGGCCTACGCGCACCGCCGCCACCTGATCGTCGCCCTCAAGTCCGAGTGGCTCGGGCGGCCGAGCGGCTCCCTCCTCGCGTTCGGCTTCGACGCCTTCCTCGCGGGCGACCGCGCCCACGAGGTCCTGTTCGCGCCCGACGAGCGGACCGCCCTCGCCGGGCACACCTGGACCCGCCACCACCTGGTCCTCCAGACGATGCGCGACGTCGGCACCCGCGTCGAGGTCCTCACCCCGACCGACGAGGGCCCCTGGGACCGCGCGCCCCTCGTCGGCGTCCCGCCCCTCTCCGACGTCGGCGTCACCGGCACGGACCCGGACCGCACCGACGAGTACTTCCTCGACGTGTCCGGCTTCCTCCAGCCCTCCACCCTCCGCCGCGGCGAGATCGGCGGCGACACCGAGGTCCTCAAGCAGGCACCGGAACGCTTCGACACGACCGGCCTGACCGTCGCGCAGCACTTCGCGACCTCCCGGGACGGCACGCGCGTGCCGTACTTCGTCATCGGACCCGACCACTCCGTCACCGGCCCCGGGCCCACCCTGCTCTACGGCTACGGCGGCTTCGAGGTCTCCCTCACCCCCTCCTACGGCGCCGTCCGGGGCCGGGCCTGGCTGGAGCGCGGCGGCACCCACGTCGTCGCCAACATCCGGGGCGGCGGCGAGTACGGACCCGACTGGCACCAGGCCGCGCTCCGCGCCGAACGGCCGCGCGCCTTCGAGGACTTCGCGGCCGTCGCCGAGGATCTGGTCGCCCGGGGCGTCACCACCCCGGACCGGCTCGGCGCGGTGGGCGGCAGCAACGGCGGCCTGCTCATGGGCGCGATGCTCACCCGGTACCCCGAACTGTTCGGCGCGATCGTCGCGCAGGTGCCGCTCCTCGACATGACCCGCTTCCACAGGCTCCTGGCGGGCGCGTCCTGGATCGCCGAGTACGGCGACCCGGACGACGAGGCCGACCTGCCGCACCTGCGGGACCTCTCCCCGTACCACCGCCTGGAGGCGGACCGGCCCTACCCGCCCGTCCTCCTGATGACCTCGACCCGCGACGACCGCGTCCACCCCGGCCACGCCCGCAAGACGGCGGCGCGGCTCCGGGAGCTCGGCCACCCCGTCCTCTTCCACGAGAACACCGGCGGCGGCCACGCGGGCGCGGGGGACAACGAACAGGCCGCCCACAACAGCGCCCTCCTGCACACCTTCCTGTGGAAGAACCTCGCACCGGCCCCCGGGTGCGGTGACGTCACAGCCACCCCGAGCGCTGCGCCTGGAGCGCCATCTGGAACCGGCTCGTAGCGCCGAGCCGGGCCATCAGGACCTGGATCCGGCGGAAGAGCGTGCGGCGGCTGACCCCGAGCTCCCGGGCGACGACGTCGTCGCCCGCCCCGGCCGCGAGGAGCCGGAGCAGCCGGCGGTCGGCGGGCAGCAGCCCCGCCGGCCGCACCGAGCGGCCGTGCAGGGGCAGCGCGCTCCGCCAGGTCTGCTCGAAGAGCGCCACGAGCGCCGAGAGCAGGCCGCAGGGCTGCACGACCAGCATGCTGTTGTGGACGTCGGCCTCCCTGATGGAGAGCGAGACCAGCGCGTACGCCTCGTCGATGATCAGCAGCTTCACCGGCACCGACGGCAGCACCCGCGCCTGCTCGCCCGCCTCCACGCACGGCTCGATCGCCTCCTCCAGCTGCCCCGGGTGCTCCAGGGACGCCTGCGAGTAGACGACCCGCTGCGTCACCCCGCGCGCCAGGGTCGCGAGCGCGTCGTCGGTGGCGCTCGGCAGCGGGAAGTACGGGGGCGAGTCGAGCTGCCTGATCCGCTCCCGCGCGCTGGCCCAGGCCTGCCGCATCCGGGGTCCGACCGCCTCCCCGGTCACCACCTCGACCAGGTCGTCGTGGTACGCCGCGAGCCGCTGCCGCCGGAACGCCTCGAACGCCCCGCCGACCGTGATCCGGGACTCGTCCAGCTCGGCCGCCCGGTGCCGGCCGAGGATCTCCAGACCCGCCGCCGGGGGCACCGGGGCCACCGGGTCCCCGCCGTCCGCGACGGCGCTCGCCAGACCCGCGTCGACCAGCTCGCCGTACGCGGCCGCGAGCCCGCCGCCCGCCAGACCGGCCGCCGCGCCGATCGCGTCCAGCGGCGCGGGCCCGAGCTCCAGGAGGCGCGGGTAGAGCCGCCTGGCCCCCTCCCCGACCCCCAGCAGCCGGAGCGCCTCACCGAGCCTCGCGTCGTTCGCCATGACCGCATTATCGGCGCCCGCCGCACCTCTGAGTGGCCGATCCGTGCCACTGGCGGACCCCGGCCACCGGCGGGCGCCGGGCGCAGTACCGTCCGGGGGCCGCCGACGCCCGGCGGCCGTGCCCCCCCGAAGAACCGGGAAGAACCGGAAGAAGGAGCAGGACGTGGCGAAGGGTCGCAAGAACGGTCTCTACGAAGGCGTCTCCGAGGAGCTCTCCGCCCTGATGAGGACGGGGTGGGCGGACACCGAACGGCACGGACTCGAACCCGACGAGCAGGCCCCGTACGCGGCCCGCCGCCGCGCCGCGCTCTCCGCGCTCTTCCCCGGCGAGCGCCTGGTCGTCCCCTCGGGGAACCTCAAGTACCGCTCCAACGACGACGTCTACCCGTTCCGCCCGTACTCGGGCTACGTGCACCTGACCGGCGACCGGGCCCGCGACGGCGCCCTCGTCCTCGAACCCCGCGCCGACGGCGGCCACGACGCGTACTGCTACCAGCTGCCCCGCGACAGCCGGGAGGACGACGAGTTCTGGATCGGCTACACGGCCGAGCTGTGGACGGGCCGCCGCCCCTCCCTCGCCGAGTCCGGCGCCGTCCTCGGACTGCCCTGCCGCGACGTCCGCACCGCCGCCGACGACCTGGCCGCCGGGACCGGCGTCCCGACCCGGATCGTCCGGGGGATCGACCCGGCCCTCGAAGCGGCCGTCGCCACCGACGAGGAGCGCGACGAGGAGCTGGAGGAGGCGCTGAGCGGCCTCCGGCTCGTCAAGGACGCCTGGGAGGTCGGCGAGCTGCGCAAGGCGGTCGACTCCACCGTGCGCGGCTTCACCGACTGCGTCGCGGAGCTCTCCCGGGCGGTCGCCTCCTCCGAGCGCTGGATCGAGGGCACCTTCTTCCGCCGGGCCCGCCTGGAGGGCAACTCCGTCGGCTACGGCTCGATCTGCGCCGCCGGCGAGCACGCCACGATCATGCACTGGACGGACAACGACGGACCGGTGCGCCCCGGCGACCTGCTCCTCCTCGACGCCGGCGTGGAGACCCGCACCCTCTACACCGCCGACGTCACCCGCACCCTCCCGATCAGCGGCACCTTCACCGCCGTCCAGCGCCGGGTGTACGACGCCGTGCACGAGGCGCAGGAGGCCGGGATGGCGGCGGTGAAGCCGGGCGCCCCCTACCGCGCCTTCCACGAGGCGGCGCAGCGCAGCCTGACGGCCCGCCTCGTGGAGTGGGGGTTCGTCGAGGGGCCGGTGGACCGCGCGTACGCCCTCGGCCTCCAGCGCCGCTTCACCATGGCCGGCACCGGCCACATGCTCGGCCTGGACGTCCACGACTGCGCGCGGGCGCGCACGGAGGAGTACGTCGACGCCGTTCTCGTGCCGGGCATGGTCCTGACCGTCGAGCCGGGCCTGTACTTCCAGCCCGACGACCTGACCGTGCCCGAGGAGTGGCGGGGCATCGGCGTCCGCATCGAGGACGACCTGCTCGTCACCGAGGACGGCCACGAGAACCTGTCGGCGGGCCTGCCGCGCTCGGCGGACGAGGTCGAGGCGTGGATGGCGAGGACGGCGGGCTGACGGCACGGCGGGGCCGGACGGACGGGAGCCCGGGGAGCGCTCCCGTCCGGGGGCCGTCGTGGGAGCGGCCCCTGGACGGGACGAGGACCGTACGGTTAGCTACTTCTGCACCTACTCAACTAGTTGTCTATGGAGTCGCGCCGTGCACCCGTTCCGTACCGCCGTGGAGAACCGCGACCTCGACGCCGTCGAGGCCCTGCTCGCCGAGGACGTCGTCTTCACCAGCCCCGTCGCCTTCAAGCCGTACCCCGGCAAGGCCCTCACCGCCGCGATCCTGCGCGGGGTCCTCCGGGTCTTCTCCGACTTCCGGTACGTCCGCGAGATCGAGGGCGCGGACGGCCGCGACCACGCCCTCGTCTTCACCGCGAAGGTCGGGGACAAAGAGATCAACGGCTGCGACTTCCTCCACTTCGACGAGGAGGGCAGGATCGACGAGTTCACCGTCATGGTCCGCCCCCTCTCCGCCGCCCAGGCGCTCGCCGCCGCCATGGGCGCCGAGTTCGGCCGCATCCAGGAGGAGGCCGCCGCGGCCCTCGCGGCGGACGGGCGGTGAACGGCCCCCGGCGGTGAAAGGCCCCCGGCGGGGAAGGGGTGCACCGGGGGCCGGCACGGGAAAACAGGGCTGATATTCACCGATTCGGGTGATTGCGTGACAGGCGAAACGTCCCCTCCGGGTAGGAGTTGGTCACGCTCTGTGTGACATACGGAACCACCCCCTGGAGAGGTCGATGCAGCTGATCCCCCGTCAAGGCCGACATCTGGAAGCACGTTCGTCCGGCGGACACACCGTCGCCGCCCTCCGGGGCGAGCTCGACCTCGTCCTGGTGCGGCGCCTGCGCCCCGAACTCGACGTCCTCGCCCGGGAGTCCGACGCGCTGACCCTCGACATCCGGGGACTCACCTTCTGCGACGCCACCGGACTCGGCCTCCTGGTCCGCTGCGCCGAGCGCACGCGGGAACGGGGCGCGCGCTGGCGGCTCCTCTGCGACCAGCCGAGGATCCTCCGGCTCATCCGCCTGACCGCGCTCGACGGCCTCCTCCGCCCGGAGACCGCCCCGGCCGGAGCGGTCTCCGGGGCCGCCCCGGCGAGGGCCCGCCGGACGGAATAGGGCCGGGGTACGGTCGCCGCATGTCTGAAGTCCGGTTGACCACGCCCTCGTACCTCGTGCTCGGCATCATCGACAAGCTGGGCGAGGCCACTCCGTACGACGTGAAGGTCGAGGCGGCGCGGACCGTGGCGCCGTTCTGGTCCATGCCGCACGCCCAGGTCTACGCGCAGTGCGACCGGCTCCTGGAGGCGGGACTCCTCTCGGAGGTGCGCCAGCCCGGCGGCCGGAACCGGCGGCTGATGAGCCTCACCGGGGAGGGCGCGGCGGCCCTGCGCGACTGGCTCGCCGACCCGGCCTTCGTGCCCGTCGAGGCCCGCGAACGCGGCATCCTCAAGCTGTGGTTCGGGGCCAGCCCGCGCGTCCACGCCCCCGTCCAGGTCGAGGAGCACCGGCGGACCCTCGACGGGTACGAGGAACTGGCCCGCGACGTGGGCGAACTGCTGACGCGCGGCCAGCGCGAGGCGCTGGAGTTCGGCATCCGCTACGAGCGGATGATGGTCGACTTCTGGCAGTGGGTCGAGAGCCGCGAGCCCTGATCCCGTCGAGGCCCCCGTCCCGAATTCTTGTTACCGACCGGTTGACCCCCGTCCCCGGCCCGCCCTACCTTCCTCCGTAGTCCCTCCATGGTCCAGACAGGACTATCGCGGCCGTGGGCGCGCGGAGGGGGCGAAGGGGGAACCGCCGTGGAACGTCGACGTACGGCAGGCACGAGACGGGGGCGGGCGGCCGTCCTCGCCGTGACGGCGGTCTGCCTCGCGTACGCGCCGATCGCCGTGACCGAACTCTGGCCGTACGCCCGGCCGGGCGCGCCCGCCCTCGGCGAATGGGTCCTCGGCCGGACCGTCTCGCCGGAGTTCGTGGCCGAGGCCGTCCGCGACCGGGCGGGGCCGTACGAGCGCAGCCTGGTCCCGCTGATCGTGCACTCGGTCCTCGGCGGCCTCCTGATGCTGCTCGGGCCCGTGCAGCTCCTCTCGGCCGTCCGGCGCCGGATCCGGCTCCACCGGGCCGCCGGGACCGTCTTCGCCGTCACGGTGTACGCGTCGATGGCGGGCGCCGCCCTCTACCTGGTGCGCACCCCGCCGGCGGAGGCGTTCAGCGGGGCCGCGTTCTGGATCGTGCTCGCCACCATCCTCGTCGGCACCGTCGGCAGCGTGACCTCCGGCGTCCTCGCCGCCGTCCGGGGCTTCCCCGACCTGCACCAGCGCTGGATGCTGCTCTGCTACGGCTTCCTGATGACCGCTCCGCTCCTGCGGCTCGAATGGGGCGCGCTGCCCCGGCTCTACCCGGGGCTCGACATCCTCGACGTCAACCGCGTCGCGATCATGCACCTCGGCGCGCTCGTCGTCTTCGGCGCGCTGCTGGCCTCCCGCGCCCTCGACCGGCGCACCTCCGTCCCGGGCCTGACCGGCACCTGGTGCCCGGCCCCCGTCCGGGTCGCCGCCCATCTCGCGGGCGCCGCGGGCCTCGCGTGGATCGCGGTCTCGTTCCTCGACGGGGGCACGGCGGGGCGCCGGCTCCTGCTCGCGTACCTCGTCCCGTACGGAGCGATGTACGCGGTCATCGCCGTGCGGGCGGCCCGCGCCCGCGCCCGGGGGGCCCTCTGGGCCGCCGAGGAGTGGGGGCTGCACCTCGCGGCCCTGTGCCTGGCCCCCGCGTTCTCGGCGGTGACGGTCCCGGTCCTGGAGCGGACCCTCGGCCTCGACCGGGTGACGGCCCTGATCGCGGGCGTCGGCATCGGCTGCGGCGTCCTCGCGTACGCGGCCGTCACGGCGGTGAGCCTGCGGATCCTGCACGCCCGCGAGGTCGTGAAGCGGCAGGGGACACGGGTGGCCGGACCGGTTCTCGTACGCACCGGGTCCGCGTCGGCCGCCACGGGGGAAGGGGAACGCGCGTGAGCACCGCCGGAGAACGGACGCCCGTGGACGAGGGGACGCCCGACGGCCGGGAGCTCTCGCCCGGCATCGTGGTCCTGGGCGGTGTCGTCGGGGGCGTCGGCCTCGCCGTCGGCGCGCTGCTTGCCGGCACGAGCCTGGCCGGGTACGCGGCGGGGGCCTGGGTGTCCCCGGAGGCGCTCAGCCCCGGACTCCTCGGCGCGGCGACGGCCGGGGTGGCACCCGCCCTTCTCAGGCTCGGCCGGGCCCGCGTCTGGGAGGAGGTGCGGAGCCTCGTCCTGCCGCTCGTGACCGTCCTCGTCGGCCTCCTGGCGGTGAGCCTCCTGAACGCCGGCAGCCTCCAGGCGGCCGAGGGGGGGCCGCTGTTCCTCGCCCTGTTCAGCCTCGGCTGGGTCGCCGTCCTCGGCGTCCTCGCGCTCGGCGCCGTCGGCTGCCTCGCCGCGCAGTACCGCCGCCCGGCCCGCCTCGCGGACGCGGGCCGGCGGGTGCCCGCCGCCCCGCTGCCCGGCTGGTCGAAGCCGCCGCTCGCCGTGCTCGGCTCCGGCTGGCTCGGCATCGGGGCCGGTCTCCTCGTCTTCCCCGCCTTCTGGGGCCCGCTCGTGCCGTGGACGGTGAACCGCGCCGACGCGCAGGGCCTCGGGGTGTGGGCGCTCGCCCTCGGCGTCGGCGTCCTCGCCTCCTTGGCCGAGGACGACCTGACCCGGCTCCGCCCGGCCCTCGGCGCGGTCCCGGCCGTGGCCCTCGCCGCCGCCGTCGTCCTCGCCGTCCACGCCCCGGAGGTCGACTGGGCGTCGGGCCCCGGCGCCTCCCTCGTCGCCCTGCTCGCCGGCCTCCTGGCGACGGGCGTCTCCGGCCGGTTGCTCCTGAACGGGGCGTCCCGCGCGACGGGCGGCTGACCGGCGGCCCTCTCCGGCCGAAATCCCGTGGCGGCACGGCCCGGTGGGGCACGAGGATGGCGGGATGACCGACAGCGCGCAGCCCGTGGAGACCCCGCCCGTCGACGCCCTGATCGTCGTGGACGTGCAGTCGGCGTTCGTCACCGGCGACGGGGCCGTGCCCGACGCGGACCGGCTCGTCGACCGGACGACGGACCTGATCGCCCGCGCCCGGCGGGACGGGGCGCTCGTCGTCCACCTCCAGAACGACGGCCCGCCCGGTTCGGAGGACGAACCCCACACCCCCGGCTGGGAGTTGCACCACCGCGTGGAGCCGGGCCCGCTGGAACGGGTGATCCGCAAGCCCGAGGACGACGGCTTCCTGGGGACGCCGCTGGGCGACGTCCTCACCGGCGCGGGGGTCCGTGCGGTCGCCGTCTGCGGGGTGATGTCGGAGATGTGCGTGCAGGCGACGGCCCGTACGGCCCTGGCGCGCGGCTACCGGGTCGTCGTGCCCCACGACGCGCACGCCACCCAGGACGTCCCGGCGGTACCGGGCGTCGCCGAGGCGGTTCCGGCCGCGACGGCCTCACGGGTGGCGGCGTACGCCCTCGGGAGCGACGCGGAGGTCACCGTACCGGCGGCCGGAGTCGCGTTCACGGCCCCCGGAACGGCCTGACCGCCCGGCCCCCTCCGGACGCCGTCAGTCCTCGCGGGGGTAGACGGAGGTCACCCGCCCCTTCGCGTCGGCCGCCAGATAGGCGGACCCGTACGTGTCGGACAGGTAGACGCTCATCCCGGCGGCGGTGTTCGTGAGGGTCGAGGCCGGGCTGACGACCAGGTAGCGGTGGGTCGGCTCCTTCACCCCCAGCTCCTTGTCGGCGCGCTTCAGGAGCGCCGGCAGGGCGTCCCACGCGAAGGTGTCCAGGTCGACCGGGACCGAGCCGGGGAAGGCGGTGCCGCCGGGGCCCTGCCGGACGGCCACGTCCCCGCCCCGGTACACGTACTGGTCGTACCGCTTCGTGCTGCCCTCGACCATCGCCTCGGCCATCGCGTACTCCGGGTACACGACGAACCTGCTGACCTTCGCGTTGCCCGAGGCCGCCTTGACGGCGGCGACGGCGGTGCGGACCCCCTCGGGCGTCAGCAGGTCGGGCTTCCCGGTGGTCGCCTTCGTCGCGGGCTCCTTCGAGGGCGCCGCCGACGCCGAGGGCTGCGCCGACGCCGAGGGCTGCGCGCCCGGACCCCGGTGCGAGGGGGCGGCGGCGGTCGGCCCGCCGCCCGGCTCGCCCGCGCCCCGGTCCCAGTTCACGACGGCGACCAGTACGCCCACCGCCAGGACCGCCGCCACGGCGGCCGCCACGACGATCCGGCGTCCGCGCCGCCCGGGAGCGCCGCCCGTCACCGGGGCGGTCGCGGGGGAGCCACCGGGGAAGCCCGCCGGAGCGCCCGCCCCGGGGAACCCGGGCCCGGGGCCCGTGCCCGCCGGACCGCCCGCCCCCGGCGGCGCGAGCCGGAACGACGTCGTCCCCCCGGCGTCCGCGCCTCCCGTCCCCGGCTCCCCGAAGCCCGTACTCCCGGCGCCCGGCCCTCCGAAGCCCGTGCCTCCGGCGTTCGGTGGCCCGAAGCCCGGCGCTCCGAAGCCCGGAGCCCGGTCCCGTACCGCCCCGCCGTCCTCCGGCGTCCCCGTCGCGACGGCCGTCAGCGCCCGGTCCAGCTCCTCCGCGTCCGGGCGCGCCGCCGGGTCCCGGACGAGCAGCCGGGTCAGTACGCCGGTCAGCGCGCCGGCCCGGACCGGGGGAGGCACGTCGTCGGAGATGACCGCCGCCAGGGTCGCCAGGGTGTTCTCCCGGCGCAGCGGGTGGCGGCCCTCCACCGCCACGTACAAGAGCATGGCCAGCGACCACAGGTCGGCCGCCGGGCCGCTCGCGCCGCCCCGGATCCGCTCGGGCGCCATGTAGTCCGGCGAGCCGATGATCGAGCCCGAGGCGGTCAGCGCGGTGGACTCCTGGATCGCCGCGATGCCGAAGTCGGTGAGGACCGGCCGTCCGTCGGGCCGCAGCAGGACGTTGGCGGGCTTCACGTCGCGGTGCTCGATGCCCAGGCCGTGGGCGGCGCGCAGCGCCGAGAGCAGCTCGCGGCCGAGCCCGGCGGCCTCGGCAGGGGTCATCGTGCCCCGGTCGAGCCGGTCCTGGAGGGAGCCGCCGGTGACCAGCTCCATCACGAGCCACGGGTAGGTGCCCTCGCCCGCGTCCACGATGTGATGGATCGTCACCACGTTGGGGTGGTCGATCCGGGCCAGGGCGCGGGCCTCCCGCAGCACCCGCGCGCGCAGGGTCCGCGCGCCCTCGGTGTCGTGCCCGGCCGTCGCGGGGTCCGGCGGGCGCACCTCCTTGAGCGCCACGTCGCGGTGGAGGGCCAGGTCCCGGGCGCGCCACACCGTCCCCATGCCGCCCCCGCCCAGCCGCTCCACCAGCTCGAAACGGCCGTCGATCACTCTGCTCACGCGCGCACCCCTGTACTCGGGTCGTTCCCTGGTCCCCGGAGCGGTACCGGCCGCCGCCCCCGCCTCGCCGTACACGTTCGTCCGCCGAAGCCGAAGCCGAAGCCGAAGCCGAAGCCGAAGCCGAAGCCGAAGCCTCCGCCGAAGTTGAAGCCGAAGCCTCCGCCGACGCCTCCGCGTCCCGGCGGCCCCGGCGGCCCCGGTGGCCGTCCGGTCCGCCGGACGCCCGTCCGCGTCCAGATCTTCGCCGTTCCCGGCCGTGCCTGTCACGTCCGGCCCCGGGTCCGCCGGAGGGCATCGAACGGCCGCATGCGCAGCGCTCGCCGTCGATGTCTCGGATAGGGTGATTCGGTAGGGATTGCGCCCCCTGGGGCCGACCGAGGCGTGGGGCGGTGCGTTGGAGACTCACCAGTCGTCGAGCAGGGTCCCGCAGCCGCCCCGGGCGGCCGTGGGGGACGCCGGCGTGCTCCGCGAACTGCTGCCGATCGCCCTCTGGCGGGAGGACGCCGACGGCCGCATCGTCGAATGGTCCCTCGCCGCCCAGGACCTCCTCGGCCACCGCCCCGAGCACGTCCTCGGGCGGCTCGCCACCCCGCTCCTGGTCCCCGACGCCAACCGGGAGCTCGCCGACCGGCTCACCCTCCGCGTCCAGGCGGGCGAGACCATCATGGGCACGCTGCCCGTCCGCCACCGCGACGGGCACGCGGTCGCCATGGAGATGTGGATCGTGCCGGCCGCCGACCCGAAGGGGCGGACGGGGGCGATGCTCATCGCCGTGGAGACCTCCGAGGTCCTGCGGATGCGGGAGAACCTGGCGGCGATGGAGAGCCTCTTCACCCAGTCGCCCATCGGCCTCGCCCTGCTCGGCCCCGACCTGCGCTTCCTGCGCGTCAACGACGCCCTGACCCGGATGAACGGCGTCCCGGCCGCCGAGCACGTGGGCCGCCGCCTCGCCGAGGTCGTGCCCGGCGTCAACGCCGACTCGCTCGAAGTCCTCATGCGCCGGGTCCTCCACACCGGCACCGCCGTCGTCGACGCCCGCCGGGTCGGTCGCACCCCCGCCGACCCCGGCCGCGACCACATCTGGTCCTGCTCGTACGCCCCGCTCCTCGACCGCACCGACCGCCGGCCCCTGGGGCTCATCGCCTCCCTCGTCGACATCACCGAGAGCCAGGAGGCGCACGACGAGGTCGAGCGGGCCCGCCACCGCTTCGCCCTGCTCGCGGAGGCCGGCGCCCGGATCGGCACCACCCTGGACCTCGGACGGACGGCGGAGGAGGTCGTCCGCTTCCTCGTGCCCCAGCTCGCCGACTCGGCCGACGTGCAGATGCTGGAGTCGGTCCTCGAACCCGACGACCCGGCCGCCTCCACCCGGGGCGTCCTGCGGCGGCTCGCCGCCCGCTTCCCCGAGCCGACCGCCCCCACGTCCGTGCTCGTCCCGGGCCAGACCTTCCAGATCCCGCTGGACTCCGTGTACGAGCGGGTCGTCGTCCACGGGCGGCCCACCAACCTCTACGCCTCCGACCTCCCGGCCCTCTTCGGCGACCCGCGCACCGAGGCGCTCCGCGACTACTTCGCCGCCCGCATCGGCTCGGCGCGGCTCGTCCCCCTCGTGGCCCGGGGCAAGGTCCTCGGCGCGGTCACGGTGACCAGGCTGCGGACCCGCGAGCCCTTCGACGCCCAGGACCGGGTCCTCGTCGACGAGGTCGTGGCCCGCGCCGCCCTCAACATCGACAACGCCCGCCTCTACACCACCCAGCGGGAGGCCGCCCTCACCCTCCGGCGCTCCCTCACCAACAACGCGCTCCCCGCCGTCACCGGCCTCGAACTCACCGGCCGCTACCTGCCCGCGAGCGCCCACGACGTCGGCGGCGACTGGTACGACGTCATCGCCCTGCCGGGCGGCAGGACCGGGCTCGTCATCGGCGACGTCATGGGCCACGGCATCCACGCGGCGGCCGTCATGGGCCAGCTCCGCACCGCCGTGCGGACCCTGGCCCGCCACGACATCCCGCCGGCCCGGATGCTCAGCTCCCTCGACGCCGTCGTGGCGGACCTCGGCGAGGACGAGATGGCGACCTGCGTCTACGCGGTCCACGACCCGGCCACCGGCCGGTGGGTGATCGCCCGCGCGGGACACCCGCCACCGGCCGTCGCCACCCCGGACGGGACCGTCGGCTTCCTCGAAGGACCGCCGGGCACCCCGCTGGGCACGGGCGCCCACGACTTCGGCACGGAGGAGGTCGACCTGCCCGAGGGCGGACTCCTCGCCCTCTACACGGACGGCCTGGTCGAGGCCCGCGACCGGGACCTCGACCAGGGCATGGGGCAGTTGGCCCAGGCGCTCCGGCCCCTCGACCGGCCCCTGGACACGCTGTGCGACGAGGTCCTCGCACGGCTCCTCGGGGACTCCGCCCAGGACGACGTGGCGATCCTGGTCGCCCGCAGCGTCCACGGCGCCGGCGGCGTCCGCGACACCCGCTGATCCCGTGGCCCCGCCGTTCCCCGTTCCCCGTTCCCCGTTCCCCGTCCTCCGTTCCGGGCGGACGCGGGGTCAGGTCACGTCGATGTGCACGCTGGTCGACTTCACGCGGGCGGTGGCCTGCATGCCGACTTCCAGTCCCAGTTCCTCCACGGCCTCCCGGGTCAGGAGGGAGACGAGCCGGTGCGGACCGGCCTGGATGTCGACCTGGGCCGCGACGTCGCCGAGCTTGATCGCCGTGACGATGCCCGGGAAGGCGTTGCGCGCCGACGTGTACGACGCGTCCTCGTCGTCGCCCTGCGCGATCTCCACGGAGAACGCGGCGAGGTCGTGGCCCTCGATGAGCCGCCGGCCGTTCTCGTCGCGGTGGGTGGTGACCCGGCCCGCGTCGGCCCAGCGGCGGGCCGTGTCGGGGCTGACGCCCAGCAGACGCGCGGCCTGCCCGATGGTGTAGGACTGCATGGGTGGAAGACTAAGCCGTCGATCACCGCACTTGCAATGACAAAGGGGCCTTTCACCTCGCAGGTGCCACCCGGACCGAAGGGGCTCAGGAAGTCCCCGGTCTCCGTCCGACCGCCTCGACCAGGGGCAGCAGCCGGTGGGGCACCCGCTCGCGCAGCGCGATCTCGGTCCGGGTGCGGACCACCCCGGGGAGCTGGATCAGCCGCTGGATGACGTCCTCCAGGTGCCCGGCGTCCCGCGCCACCACCCGGGTCAGCAGATCGCCGCCGCCGGTGATCGAGAAGGCCTCCACGATCTCCGGCACGGCCGCGAGGGCGTCCCCGACCTCGTCCAGGTGTCCCTGGGTCACCTCGACGTGCACGAAGGCGAGCACCGGGTGGCCGAGGGCGGCGGGGGAGAGGACCGGGCCGGTCGCCGTGATCACGCCGTCGCGTTCGAGGCGGTCGATCCGGGCCTGCACGGTGCCCCGCGCCACGCCCAGGATCCGCGCGTACTCGCGCACGCTCGTCCTCGGCTGCTCGATCAGCAGCCGCAGGATCCGGGTGTCGAGTTCGTCCACCGCCATGCCCCGCCGGCCTCCTTCGGTCCCGCCCGCGGCCCGACTCTACGCTTCCCGTGCCTCCGTGCCCCTCAGTCCTCCGCGCGGGCCGCGTGCCGGGCCCAGAGGACCAGGGGGAGCTGGAGGGGCACGCGGCCGTAGGCGACGGCCTTGGCCGCCGTGGGGCGGTGGCGCCAGTCGTACGCCATCTTCACGTTGGCCGGGAAGACGGCGGTGAGGAAGAGGGCGGTCGCGCGGGCGCTCGCCCGGCGCGTGCCCGGCACCGCGAGACCGGCGGCGAGGGCCAGTTCGGCGACCCCGCTGACCCGCGTCCACGTCCGCGGGCTGCCCGGCAGGACGCGCGGCACGATCGCGTCGAACGGCCTCGGGGCGAGGAAGTGGGCGGTGCCCGCGGCGGCCATCAGGCCGGCGAGAGCGAGGGCGGAGTGTGCGGGCCGGGGCATGGAGATCCTCCGAAGCGACGGTGCAGAGCTGTTACTGACGAGTAAGTAAGCAGTGAGGATAGGCCCGTGCCGGGCGAACCGTCGAGACCCGGAGCCGATCCTTCCGCGATCCGGACCGCCTTCCGCGCCCGCCACGGCGGCGGCTTTCCCGCGAGAATGGTCCGTTGGTCCACCAATGGAGCGGCGCGGAATCCTCTCGCCGGGCCAATGGTCCAGTGGATCGGCGATGAGTTGAGCCAATGGGACCAGGGATGTTTTCCTGTGTCGTATCCACGTACTTTCGGCGCCGCGCAGCGCCGGGGCGGCGACGAGGCCGGTCCGGACCGCGGCGCCTTCGTCGTGTCCGCGCGACCCCACCACCCCGGGGCGCCGCACGGCCGGCGAAAGGCAAGACAAGGGGGCGGCCGTAGCCGTGAAGAAGATGTTCGTGGCCCCGGATCCGGGCCTCGTCCGACTGCGCGTCTCCCTGCGGGCGGTCCTCGGCATCGGCCTCGCGGTCGCGCTCGCCGAGCTCGCGGGGTTCTCCCTCACCGCCTCCATCACGGCCGGCCTCGCCGCGCTGCTCGCCCTCTTCACCGTGGGCGACCCGACCGTGCGCCGCCAGGCCGTCACCACCGCCCTGCTGCCGGCCGCCGGATTCCCCGTCCTCGCCCTGGCGACCGTCCTCCACGGCGCCCCCCTCCTCCGCGACGCCGCCTGGCTCCTCGTCGTCTTCGCCGGGGTCTACGCCCGCCGCTGGGGACCGCGCGGACACGCGCTCGGCATCTTCGCCTTCATGCAGTTCTTCGTGACGCAGTTCCTGCACGCGCTCCCCGCGCAGCTCCCGGAGCTGTACGCGGCCGTGGCCCTCGCCCTGCTCGCCTCCGGCGCCGTCCGCTTCGGCGCCTGGTGCATCGAGCGGCGCGTCCCGCCGCCCGCCGCGCCCGTCCCGCTGCCGGGCGCCGGCCTCGCCCGCCCCACCACCCGCCAGGCCTTCCAGGCCACCGCCGCCTGCGCCGTCGCCCTCGCCGCCGGACAGCTGATCTCCCCCGAGCGCTGGTACTGGGCCGTCGGCACCGCCTGGTGGATCTTCGTCAACACCGCCTCGCGCGGCGAGACCCTCGTCCGGGGCTTCCGCCGGGTCCTCGGCACCGTCCTCGGCATCGCCGCCGGACTCCTGATCGCCGTCCCCCTCGGCGGCGCGCCCGCCCCGACCGCCCTCCTCGTCGCCGTGTGCGTCTTCGGGATCTTCTACACCGCCCCGCTCTCGTACAGCTGGATGATGTTCTTCGTGACCGTCATGGCCGGACTGCTGTACGGGCTGCTCGGCGTCCTGCACCCCGGGCTGCTGCTGCTCCGCTTCCAGGAGACCGCCGTCGGCGCGATCGGCGCCGCGATCGGCGTGGCCCTGCTGCCCGTGACCACGCACGCCGCCACCAACGCCTGGATCGAGCGGGCCGTGACCTGCGTGCACACCTGCACCACGGCCGCCGCCCGCCGGCTCGCCGGCGACCCGGACGCCGACCCGGCGCCGCACGCCGCCGAGCTGGAGCTCCTGCTCGGCCGGGTCCGGCTCTCCCTCGCGCCGCTCGTGCACCCGCTGAGCCCGCTGCGCGCCCGCAAGGCCCGCGCCCGCCGGGTGCTCGCGCTCCTGGACGACTGCGCCCGCGAGATCAGGGGCCTCGCCGCCGTCACGGCCGACCCGGACGCCTCGCACGACGCCCGGCTCGCGGCCGCCGCCTGGCGCGTCGAGGCCGCCGTCCACGCCCTCGTGCCCCCGGCGCGGCCCGTGGGGGCCTCGGTCGCCGAGGCGGCCGGGGTGCCGCACCACCACCCCGGCGCCGAGGCCGCCCTCGGCCATCTGCACGGCCTGGAGCAGGCCCTCGTCGGCCTCGCGGCGCCCCTGCGCACCTCCCCGCGCGCGCCCCTGGTCCCGGCCGCCTGAACCCGAACGTCCCGACGCGGGGCCGGAACCGACCCCGGTTCCGGCCCTTTGGTCTAGACCCCTGCTACCGTCGGCCGCGAACGGCCGGCCGAACGCGACCGGCGCCGGGACAGGGGAGACGCCGTGGGCGACGCAGGAACGGTCGGGAACCGGGAGCACGAGGGCGCGGTACGGGCGTACGTCGGCTCCTTCACCTCGGCGGGCGGACGCGGGGTCCTCGTCGCCGACGTGGACGCGGGGACGGGCGCGCTGACCGTCACCGGAGCGAGCGACGCCGTCGCCGACCCCTCCTTCCTCGCCCTCGCGGGCCCCCTCCTGTACGCCGTGTCCGAGACCGACGCGGGCGCCGTGGCCGCCTTCGACGTCACCGGGCCCGCGCCCCGGCCGCTCGGCGCGCCCGTCCCCGTCGACGGCGCGGGACCCACCCACCTCTCCCTGGCCGGGGGGCACGTCCTGACCGCCAACTACACCTCCGGCAGCGTCACCGTCCTGCCCCTGGCCGTCGACGGCACCGTCCGCCCCGCCGAGGCGGTCCTGCGCCACGAGGGGAGCGGCCCCGTCGCGGACCGCCAGAGCGGCCCGCACGCCCACCAGGTGCTCCCCGACCCCAGCGGCCGCTGGGCCCTGAGCGTGGACCTCGGCACCGACTCCGTGTGGACCTACTCCCTCGACCCCGCGGCCGACGGGCCCGCCCTCCACGGCGAGACCGCGCTGCGCCCCGGCACCGGCCCGCGCCACCTCGCCTTCCACCCGTCCGGCACGCACGCGTACGTCCTGCACGAGCTGGAGCCCGTCCTCACCGTCTGCCGCTGGGACGCGGAGACCGGCACCCTCGAACCGCTCGGCGAGACCCGCGTCGTCCCCGAGGGCACCCCCGGCCCCAGCTACCCCTCCGAGGCGGTCGTCGCCCCCGACGGGCGCTTCCTCTGGGCCGCGATCCGCGGCGACGACACCCTCGCCGTCCTCGCCCTCGACCCGGACGGGGCGAAGGCCGAGCTGACCGCCACCGTGCCCTGCGGCGGCACCTGGCCCCGCGACCTGACCCTCGCCCCCTCCGGGCGGCACCTGTACGCGGCGAACGAGCGCTCCGGCGACGTCACCTGGTTCGCCCTCGACCCCGGAACGGGCGTCCCGTCCCGCGCGGGCGCGATCGAGGCCCCGGCGGCCTCCTGCGTCGTCCTCGGCTGAGTCCTCGGCTGAGTCCGGGGCCGCGTCCGGGGCCGAGTCCGGGGCCGCGTCCGAGTCCGGGGGCCGTCCCGCCCCGGCCCCGGACACGCCGAAGGGCCCGCACCGTCCGGTGCGGGCCCTTCCGTGGGAACGGCGAACGGCGTCGCGCCCCTCAGAGCGCGGGCGCGCCCTGCGGCTGCTGCGGCGGGATGCCCAGCACGGCCGAGTACTGCGAGAGGACCAGCTTGCCGATCGCCGGGTAGGCGCCCAGCGGCTCGGCGGCGGCGCACCCGGCCTCCTTCGAGGCCTCGTCGAGGAGCCCCTCGGCCAGCTCGGGACCGATCAGGTACGGCGCGAGGGCCAGCTGCTCCGAGCCCGCGGCGCGCAGCTGCTCGGCGACGGAGGCGATCGAGCCCTCCTGGTCGAGCGCGGCGGCGATCACCGGCACGGCGAGGCGCGCGGCCAGCAGCATGCCGGTGATCCCGGCGGCCTGCACGGCCTCCTCGCCGCCGACCGTGGCCAGGATGATGCCGTCGGCGGCCGTCGTGACCGTGAACAGGCGGGCGCGGTCGGCACGGGCCAGGCCCGCCTCCGACAGGCGCACGTGCAGCGCCTCCGCGAGCAGCGGGTGCGGACCGAGGACGTCGGTCAGCTCGGCGGTGTTGCCGCCGTCCATCACGGCCTGGCGGACCCGGCGCATCTGGGCGCTGTCCGGACCGGCGAGCAGTGGGACGACGACCGCGGCCGGGCCCGTCGGGGCGGTGACCTCGCGGCCGGCGGCCAGGGCCAGCTCGTACCGCTGGGTGCGCAGCGCCTCGACGGCCGTCAGCACGTTCGCCAGGGACGGGAACTCGGCGTCGTCGCCCTCCAGGAAGCCGATCGCGGCCTCCAGGCCGGGCAGCTCGGAACGGGCGATGCTCACGACCTCTTCGGCCAGCGAGCGTATGGCGGCGGACGGCACGCCGGGCACGGCGAGAACCAGCGCGGGAGCGCCCTCGGGCGCCGCCGCGGGTTCGGGGCGACGGTGCCGCCCGGACTGGCGGGGTCGAGGCATTCGTACAGGCAGGCCGGAAGCAGGCCCAGTGGGGGAGCTCATGGCGCCGCATGCTACTGGTTTCGCCCCCGCCGCCGTTCGCTGAGGTGCGGTCACGCGCCTTCTGTCCCCCTATGTCCGGTCCCGGAGCCGCTTCCGCTTCCCTCGGGCCCCGCCTCCGCCCCCGTCCGGCCGCCCTCCGGGCCGCCGCACCGGCCCCCACCTGCGAGGACGTCCCGCTACGAGGGCTCCTCGCCGAACAGCCGGAGCAGCGACGGGTCCTCCGGCAGCCGGAGCGTCCCGGTGGCGAGCGCCGAGGCGAGGGCGACCGCCCCGGCCAGCGGATCGCCCGCCGCCTCCACCGTCCGGGCGTGCGGGAGCAGCTCCCCGAGCGCGGCCCCCAGGGGTACGAGCAGGGGGTCGCCCATCCTGAAAAGCCCCCCGGTCAGGGCCACCGCGGCACCGGCCCCGGCCGGGCACACGGCCCCGGCCGCCTCCGCGATGTGCGCGCCGGCCCGCGCGAGGATGTCCGCCGCCACCGGGTCCTCCGGGGCGCAGCGCCCCACCTCGGGCGCGAAGGAGGCGAGCACCGCGGGCCGGTCCGTGCGCGGGTAGAGCGCGGCTGGAAGCCCCGCCACCGGTCCGAACAGCTTCTCGGCCCGGTCCAGGAGCGCCGCCGAACCGCCCCGCCGCCCGTCGTACGCGCGCATCGCCGCCTCCAGACCGGCCCGGCCGATCCAGGCGCCGCTGCCGCAGTCGCCCAGGAGGTGCCCCCAGCCGTCGGCCCGCCGCCAGGCCGTCAGGTCCGTGCCGAGCGCGATCATCCCCGTCCCGCCCGCGACGACCGCGCCCGGTCGCTGTCCGAGCGCCCCCGCGTACGCGGTGACCGCGTCGGCCGCGAGGGCGAGCCGCCGCACCCCCCACGCCTCCGCGAGCGCGCCCGGCAGCACGGCCCGCAGCTCGTCCCCGAGGGTCGCCATGCCGGCGGCGCCCACGGCCGCCGCGAGCACCGGCCGTCCGCCGAAGGGCTCCGCCAGGGCGCGGACGGCCGGCAGGACCTGCTCCAGGAAGTGCGAGGCGGAGATCCCGCCCGGTCCGGTCCGCACCGGTTCGCGCGAGGCGCCGCCGTCGAGCACCGTGCCGGTGGCGGCGTCGGCCAGGGCGATCCGCAGCCCCGAACCACCGGAGTCGACACCGACGACCAGACCGGCCGGACCGTCGGAGGGGGCGTTCACGGAAACCAAGGTGCACCGTCCTCGTGCGGGGTGGGAGGGGGCCGGGCGGACGTCCGGGCCCGCTGTCACTGTAGGCCGGTAGAGTGACGGACCGTGACAGCGCGACCTTTGAGTGAACTGGTGGAGCCCGGCTGGGCGGAGGCCTTGAGCCCCGTCGCGGGACGTGTGGCGGCCATGGGCGACTTCCTGCGGGCGGAGATCGCCGCGGGCCGGACCTATCTGCCCTCAGGGCCGAACGTCCTGCGGGCCTTTCAGCAGCCCTTCGACGACGTGAGGGTCCTGATCGTGGGTCAGGACCCCTACCCGACGCCGGGGATGGCGATCGGACTGAGCTTCGCGGTCGCGCCCGAGGTCCGCTCGCTGCCCGGCAGCCTGGAGAACATCTTCCGGGAGCTGCACACCGACCTGGGCCTGCCCCGGCCGTCCAACGGCGACCTGACCCCCTGGACACGCCAGGGCGTCCTGCTCCTCAACAGGGCGCTGACCACGGCCCCGCGCAAGCCGGGTGCCCACCGGGACAAGGGCTGGGAAGAGGTCACCGAGCAGGCGATCCGTGCCCTCGCGGCCCGGGGCAAGCCCCTGGTGTCGATCCTGTGGGGCCGCGACGCCCGCAACACCCGTCCGTTCCTGAACGGCCTCCCGGCGGTCGAGTCCGCGCACCCGTCCCCGATGTCGGCGGACCGGGGCTTCTTCGGCTCCCGGCCCTTCAGCCGCGCCAACGAACTCCTGCTCGGCCTGGGCGCGCAGCCGGTGGACTGGCGCCTGCCCTGACCCGGCACGCGGGCGGTGGCGCTCCTCGGACCGCCGCCGTCCGCAGCCCAGGCCCCGGACCGCCGCCGCCACCGTCCGTACGCCTCAGACCACCGCCGCCCGCACGCACAGCACGTCCGGCAGGTGCTCGGCGAGGAGCCGCCAGGTGTCCCCGTCGTCCTCGCTCGCGTACAACTCTCCGTTCCGGTTGCCGAAGTAGACGCCCGCCGGGTCCGCGTCGTCCGTGCACAGCGCGTCCCGCAGCACCGTGCCGTAGTGGTCGCCCCCGGGCAGTCCGGCCGTCAGCGGCTCCCACGTGCCCCCGGCGTCGGTCGTGCGGTAGACCCGGCACCGGCGGCCCGCCGGCACCCGGTCGGAGTCCGCCGTGATGGGGAAGAGGTAGGCGGTGCCGGGGCGGTGGGGGTGCGCGGCGACCGCGAACCCGAAGTCGGAGGGCAGTCCCGAGCCGATGTCGGACCAGACGGCGCCCGCGTCGTCGCTGCGGAAGACGCCCCAGTGGTTCTGGAGGTAGAGCCGGTCCGGATCGCCCGCGTCCTGGGCGATCTTGTGGACGCACTGCCCGAACTCGGGGTGCGGGTCCGGCAGGAACACCGCGGACACGCCCTCGTTGGAGGGCTCCCACGCCGCCCCGCCGTCCCGTGACCGGAACACCCCGGCGGTGGACACCGCGACCGTGAGCGCGTCGGGGTCGCGGGGATCGGTGACCACGGTGTGCACGGCCTCGCCGCCCCCGCCGGGCACCCACCGCGAGCGGGTCGGGTGCTCCCACAGCGGCCGGACCAGGGCGAAGGACTCGCCGCCGTCGGCCGACCGGAAGAGCGCGGCCGGCTCCGTCCCCGCGTACACCACGCCGGGGGAGTGCTCCGGCGCCGGGTGGAGCTGCCAGACGCGCTCGAGCGAGGCCCCGGTGTCCTCGGGGAACCGCACGGCCGGCCGGGACGGTTCCGTCCAGGTCCGGCCGAGGTCGTCGGAGTGGAAGACGGACGGGCCCCAGTGGGCGCTGTCCCCGCCGACGAGCAGCCGCGGGACCGGCCCCCGGGTGTCGACGGCGACCGAGTACACCGCCTGGGCGGGGAACGCCGGGTCGTCGAACTCCCACCGCCCCTCGTGCCTGCGGCCGATGAAGAGGCCCTTGCGGGTCCCCACGGTGAGGAGTACGTCGGGCATGGCTGCCACCTCCAGGACGCCTTTGTCACGGATGTGGCCAGTCTGCACCCGGCCACCGACAACGCCTCCCGGACGCGCCCCCGCCTCCCCCCGGGGAGCTCGTCAGATCGCCCAGGCGTACTGCGACGGCGCCTGGATCTCCGCGCCCAGTTCGCGGGCGGCGCGGCGGGGCCAGGAGGCGTCGCGCAGCAGCTCGCGGCCGAGGAGGACCGCGTCGGCCTCGCCGCCGGCGACGATCTTCTCGGCCTGTCCGCTCTCGGTGATGAGGCCGACGGCGGCCACGGGCAGCCCGGTCTCCGCCCTGACGCGGGCGGCGAAGGGCACCTGGTAGCCGGGGCCCACCGGGATCCGGGCCGGTCCGCCGTTGCCGCCGCTGGAGACGTCGAGGAGGTCCACGCCGTGCTCGCGCAGCAGCGCGGCGAACCGCACGGTCTCGTCGGGCGTCCAGCCCTGCTCCTCCAGCCAGTCGGTGGCCGAGATCCGGAAGAAGACGGGAAGCTCCTCGGGCCACACGGCCCGCACCGCGTCGACGACCTCCAGGGCGAAGCGGGTCCGGTTCTCGAAGGAGCCGCCGTACGCGTCCGTGCGCCGGTTGCTGTGCGGGGAGAGGAACTCGCCGATGAGGTAGCCGTGGGCGCCGTGCACCTCGACGACCTCGAACCCGGCGTCCAGGGCGCGGCGGGCCGCGTCCGCGAACTGCCCGGTGATCTCCCGGATCCGCTCCTCGGTCAGCTCGGTCGGGACCGGGTGGCCCTCGTCGAACGGGACCGGGCTGGGGCCGATGGGCTGCCAGCCGTCGCCGCCGGGCGCGACGGGCCCGCGGCCCTCCCAGGGGCGGTCGGTCGAGGCCTTGCGCCCGGCGTGACCGATCTGGATGCCGGGCACGGTGCCGTGCTCCTTGAGGAAGCCGGCGATCCGCCGCAGCCCCTCGGTCTGGGCGTCGTTCCAGAGGCCGAGGTCCGCCGGGCTGATGCGGCCCTCGGGGGCGACGGCGGTCGCCTCGACCAGGATCAGTCCGGCGCCGCCGGTGGCGCGGGCGGCGTAGTGGGCGAAGTGCCAGTCGTGGGCGACACCCGCGTCCGGTCCGGTCGCCACCGCCGAGTACTGGCACATGGGCGCCATCCAGACCCGGTTGGGGAAGGTCAGGGAACGCAGGGTGTAGGGCTCGAACAGGGCGGCGCTCATGACGGACTCCGTTTCGGGGGTGCCTCGGTCTCGGGATGTCGCGAAGACGCTCGTACGATACTCACCGTACTACGGCCCTTGTCAAACTACGGCGATCATCGAACTACGGGATCCCTCGTACAATGGCGTCTTCCCGGATGAAGTGGAGCCGCCGCCATGACGACCACCAGCAGCCCGCGCGTCCTCGACCACCCCGAGCGCGACGAGATCCGCCTCGAAGACGTGCTGCACGCGCTCGCGGACGCCGTGCGCCTGCGGATCGTGCGGGAGATGGCGCGCGAGGACACCGAGCTGAGCTGCTCGTACTTCGACCTCCCGGTGACCAAGTCCACGACGACGCACCACTTCCGGGTGCTGCGCGAGAGCGGGGTGGTCCGGCAGGTCTACCGGGGGACGGCGAAGCTCAACGTCCTGCGCAGGGACGACCTCGACGCTCTCTTCCCCGGCCTCCTCGACACCGTCCTCGCGGCGGCGGAGGCCCAGGCCGACCGCGACCGGTAGGCGCCCGCCGCCGGGAGCCGCCCGCCCCTACAGCGAGCGCATCCGGTTGATCTCCGAGGTCTGCTGGGCGATCACGTCGTTCGCCATCTCCTCCACCAGGCCGTTGTTGCCCGCGCCCAGCAGCTCCGCCGCCATCGTCACGGCCCCCTGGTGGTGGGTGACCATGAGCTTCAGGAAGAGCTCGTCGAAGGCCTTGCCCCGGGCCTTCCGCAACTCGGCCAACTGGGCCTCCGTGGCCATGCCCGGCATCGAGTGGTGGTCGTGCGCCCCCTGGTCGCGCGGCCCGCCGTTGCTCTTCAGCCACCCCTCCATGGCGCCGATCTCCGGCTTCTGGGCGGCCGAGATCCGCTCGGCCACCTTCCTGACCCCGTCGGACTCCGCCCGCCCCGGCGCCAGTTCCGTCATCGTCAGGGCCTGGCGGTGGTGCACGATCATCATCTGGACGTACCGGAAGTCCGCGCCGTTCGGACTCTCGTCGGGGAGCAGCCGGGCGGCCTCCTCGGGGGACACCCGCCGGGCCGGCTCGCCCGGCCTCCCCGGCGCGATCACCGTCCCCCCGGTCGACGCCGCCCGCGGCGAGCCCTCGTCCGGCTCCGAGTCGCAGGCGCCCAGGGCGAGTACGGCGGCGGCGCAGAGGGCCGCGGCGACGACGGCACGCTGACGGCGGATCAACAACGCGACCTCCAGATGTTCTTGCGGGACCGTGTCCGTTCCTAGCACTTTTCTCCGGGGTACCGATCAGAATCCTTCATTACGTCTGTGTTGCCATCTGTTGAGATGTGCACGGCAAGGAAGATACTGCCGGGGTCCAGCATCCGTTCAGGACCGAACGGACACCAGGGAGGACGGAGTGACTTCGTTGCGTACCCCGCGTACCACGACCGCCGCGCGCGACCCGCGCGGACGGATCAGACGCCTGGGCGTGGCATCCGCCGCGGCCGGACTGCTGGCCACGCTGCTCGCCGCCGGGCCCGTGGCCGCCACCCCCGACCCCGGAGACGCCCCCACGCGGGCCACCGTCTCCTCGGAGCAGGCCGCGGAAGCGCGTTCCGCGATCCGGAGCGGCGAGATACCCGGCGTGGACGAGATCGTCCACACCCCGAACATCGAGCACCTGGCGAACATCCCCAAGGACGCCCTGCCGGGCCTCAACACGGACCTCGCCTTCCAGGGCAAGTACGCCTTCGCCGGCAACTACGACGGCTTCCGGATCTTCGACATCAGCAGGCCGAGCTCCCCGAAGACCGTCGCCCAGGTCCTCTGCCCCGGCTCCCAGAACGACATCTCGGTCTCCGGTGACCTGCTCTTCCTCTCCACCGACTCCTCCCGGAGCGACGACTCCTGCGCGAGCACCACCCAGCCCGCCACG
Source organism: Streptomyces sp. NPDC055632 (assembly GCF_053618675.1). Taxonomy (NCBI): domain Bacteria; kingdom Bacillati; phylum Actinomycetota; class Actinomycetes; order Kitasatosporales; family Streptomycetaceae; genus Streptomyces; species Streptomyces sp. NPDC055632. The sequence continues at coordinate 104,391 of NZ_JBSHHY010000022.1, forward strand.
GTCAAGGAGTCCTGGGAGGGCATGAAGATCTTCGACATCAGCGACATCGGGAACCCGAGGTACGTCGCCTCCGTCGAGACCGCCTGCGGCTCCCACACCCACACGATCGTGCCGCAGCGCAAGGACGTGTACGTCTACGTCTCGTCCTACGGCCCCGGTGACAACCTGCCGGACTGCCAGCGCCCGCACGACGGCATCTCGGTCATCAAGGTGCCCCGCAAGGCGCCCGAGAAGGCCAGGCTCGTCGGCTTCCCCGTCCTCTTCCCGGGCGAGGGCCCGGACGGCGGCGGCAACCCGGGCGCCCCCACCAACCCGGGCGTCTCCAAGACCACCGGCTGCCACGACATCACCGTGCTGCCGGAGGAGGACCTCGCGGCCGGCGCCTGCATGGGAGACGGCATCCTCTTCGACATCTCCGACCCCGAGCGCCCCCGGGTGATCGACCGCGTCCAGGACAACGTCAACTTCGCCTTCTGGCACTCCGCGACCTTCAACCTGAAGGCGAACAAGGTCGTCTTCACCGACGAGCTCGGCGGCGGCGGCGCGGCCACCTGCAACGCCGAGGTCGGCCCGAACCGGGGCGCCGACGGCATCTACGACATCGTCGGCAAGGGCAAGAAGCGCAAGCTCGTCTTCCGCAGCTACTTCAAGATCCCGCGCCACCAGGCCGCCACCGAGAACTGCGTCGCCCACAACGGCTCCCTGATCCCGGTCAAGGGCAAGGACCTCATGGTCCAGGCCTGGTACCAGGGCGGCGTCTCCGTCTGGGACTTCACGAACTCGGCCGAGCCGAAGGAGATCGCCTACTTCGAGCGCGGCCCGCTCTCCGACACCACCCTGTCGGTCGGCGGCTCGTGGTCCGCGTACTACTACAACGGCCACATCTACTCGAACGACATCGCCAAGGGCTTCGACGTCCTCAAGATCTCCGACCGCCTCACCGACCCCGCGAGGTGGATCCGGCTGGACGAGCTCAACGTCCAGACGCAGCCGGACTACTTCGACTGACCCCGCCCGGCGGGACCCTCGGGGCCCGCCGTCGACCCGGGCCGCGGGGCGGGGGGGGGCCGGGGACCCGGGCACCCGGGGGGGGGACGGCAGGCGGGGGAGGGGGGAGACG
>NZ_JBSHHY010000022.1:105520-127228 GCF_053618675.1 Streptomyces sp. NPDC055632
GGCCCCACCCCTCCTCCCGCGCGGGCGCTCATAACGCCGGCCCCCCCCCGGGGGGGGGCGCGGGGGGCCCCCCGCCCGCCGGGGGGGGGGGGCCCGCGCGCGGACGCATCCCCGTCCGGCGGCGCGCCCAGTTCCCGGTCGAGGCCGTACCGCGCGAACAGCTCCGACCGCAGCCGCGTCCACGGCATCGGGGCCCCCGGCAGCAGCACCGCCACCACCGCGCCCATCAGCAGGGCCCGCAGCAGCGGATAGTCCGTGTCCACGTCCTCGGAGCCGTACCGCTCCACCGTGTCGCGCAGCAGGAAGGCGAGGCGCTGCTGCTCCTCGCACCGCACGAAGCCCTCGGCCTGGAGGATGCCCGCCATGTGGGTCCGCATCAGGGTCGGGCGCTCCACCGCGAGCCCCAGGATCGCGTCGATCGCGCGGGCCAGGCGCTCCCGGCCGTCCTCCGTGCGCGGCTCGCGTTCGAGCGCCGCCTCCAGCGTGAGGTGCATCAGCCGGTGCACCGCCGACTGGAGGAGCTGCCGCTTGCCCGGGAAGTAGTACGAGATCAGCCCCCGTGCCGTGCCCGCCCGCTCCGCGATGTCGCCGAGCGTGGTCGCCTCGTAGCCCCGCGTGTCGACGAGCTCCACCGTGGCCTGCAGAATGCGCTCCCGCGACCGGCGCCGGAGCTCTTCATTGACCGATGGGCTACGCGGGGACATGCTGGACTCCTGCGTTGACTGGCTGCCGGCCAATATACTCGGCGCATACCGTCGGCCTGCCCCCGTGGCGGACCGCCGGGGAGGCCGTCTGTTCTGGGCGACACGGGGGATCGTCCAGAACAGGCGGCTTCATCGTTCTCCGTCCATTCTGCTCCCCCCGTCCTCGTCGCCACCGTCTCCGGCCCCGGGGGCGGTCCGCACGCGGCGCCGCCCGCTCCGGCGGTACGCGAGGATCGCCACGGACACGCAGAACCAACCGAGGAGCCAGCCCCCGACGACGTCCGAGGGCCAGTGGACGCCCAGGTGCGTCCGGGTCCACCCCACTCCGAGCACGGACACGACCGCGGCGCTCGCGAGCGCCGCCCAGCCGCGCCACTCGTCCCGCCAGTGCAGCGCGAGGACCCACAGCAGCAGTCCGCAGACGACCGTCGCCGTCATGGCGTGCCCGGACGGGAAGGCCGCGTAGTGCGCCTGGTCGACCGGATCGGGCCACTGCGGCCGCTCCCGCCCCACCAGGGCCTTCAGGCCCTGCTGGAGGAGCAGGGCCAGGACGCTCGTCCCGACCACCCACAGGGCGAGCCGCCGCTCCCTCCGCCACCACAGCAGCACCGCCGTGCCGGCGGCCAGGGCGCGCATCGTCAGCGGGTCCCACACCCAGTCGCTCAGGACGCGGTTGACCCGGGTGAGGCCGGGGTGGGCGACGGCGCCGCGGTGCAGCTCCTCGGCGACCGCCCGGTCGAAGGAGAGCAGCGGCGACCATCCCACGGCGACGAGTGCGATCAGCAGGGCGGACAGGACTCCGGAGACCACGGCGGAGGAGCGCATGGGCCGATCCTGCCCCAGGATCGTCGCCGCATGATCCCTCACACGCCCCGGGCGGTCTCCCGTGTGCTTCGCGCGCCTCCCGGGGTGCCCCGCGGGTCAGGGGGCTAACCCAGCGCGCGGAGGGCCGGGACGAAGGCCACGAGCACCGGGACCACCGGCACCAGGGACGCGGCCGCCGTCAGGCGCAGCCGGCGTCCGGCCGTGAGCCGGGGCGCCGCGGTCAGGAGCCGGTTCACCCGCTGGGGCAGGCCCGCGCCCGGGGCCGGACCGGGCCCGAACACCCCGCGGTCCTCGTTCAGTTCGACCAGCGCGAGCGCGATCGTCAGCCGCCCGAACCGGCGCGAGGCCACGTCGTCGGCGGCCAGCTCCACGAGCCGGTGCATCTCCTCCCGGAAGGCCGTGAAGACGGGAACGCCCGGGAAGCCGGCGGCCAGCGCCGCCGAGCAGTGCAGCAGCCAGTCGTGCCGGGCCCGGGCGTGCCCCTGCTCGTGCGCCAGGACCGCGTCGAGCTGGCGCCCCTTCAGGCGGCGCAGCGCCGCCGTGGTGATGACGAGCTGGGGCGTGGGCCCCGCCAGCCACCAGGCGTCCGCCCGCTCGCCCTCCAGGACGACGAGGCGCTCGCCGCCCGGCTCCTCCCCGGGCAGCAGGGGCGCGCGGACGAGCAGGTCGCAGCGGCGCTGCCGGCGCCGGGCGCGGGCCTGCCCGATCTCCCGCCCCAGCATCGCCCCGGACCACACCCCGCCGGCCGCGAGGACCACCGCGAGCACCGCGGACCAGGGACTGCTCGTGCCGAGCTCGTACGCCTCGATCACGGCGCTCGGCGCGGGCGCGAAGACCTGGCCCCGCACGGCCTGCCAGGCGGCCGAGGCGCTGAACGTCATGGAGAGCGCGAAGCTCAGCAGGACGGCGGCCACCACGCACTGCCACACCCACAGGGCCACCACGGGTTCTCGCTCGACCCAGTCCGCCCTGGACAGCAGCCGGGGGGCCACGAGGGCGGTCAGGAGGCCGAGCAGGAACAGCACGAGGGAGACCCACATGGCGCCAGCCTATGAGCGCGGTACGGGTCGGGGGTACGGGCGCGGAGAGCAAGTGACGTACGCCACGGTTTCGTTGCCCGCCCGGGCCTCCGTCCGCGCAGGCCCCCCTGTCCGCACGGCCTCCGTCCGCGCAGGCCCCCGCCCGTCCGCACGGGCCTCCGTCCGTCCGCGCGCCCGCCGTCTCCGTCCCGCGTCCCTCAGAGCGTCACGAGCATCGCCACCATGCCCAGGGCCATCGACAGGCGGCACGCCAGCGTCATCTCCGGCCCGCCCGCCCGGGCCGCCCCGCCCGTCGGCGCGCCGCCGCCCACCGGGCCGCCGGCGGTCGCCGCCACCGGCACGAGCCGCGCCCCCGCGCGCAGCACGTACACCGTGTAGTAGAGGAGGAGCCCGCCCGTGAGCACGGGTATGCCCCCCGCGCCCGCCGCCGCGTGTCCCGCGTGCGCCCCCGGCGCACCGGGGGCGGCCATCGCCACCGCCATGTAGACCATGGCGAGCGAGCCCACCAGGTGGTGCAGGTGGTGGGCGCCGTGCCGGACGGAGAGCAGACCGTGCAGCGCCGTCGCGCCGAACACCGCCGCGTACACCGTCCAGCTCCACCCCGGCGGCGTCAGGACCGCCGCGGGCAGCGCCATGAACGCCATCCCGAACCCCATCACCGCCTCACCGCCCGCGGCCCGCCGCTCCGGCCCGGTGCACGCGCGCATCCGCAGCAGGCAGTACACGCCCGTCGCCGCGCACAGGGCGACCAGCAACCACCCGGACAGAGCCGGTCCGTGCACGGCACACCTCCCCCTCGACACCGTCCCCTCCGGGGAGGGATGCCCGCCGCCCCGGGACGGTACGCGGGCGCACGGTTGCGCACAGGCGTACGAGGGGGAGCGAAAGGTGCGCGCGTTAGGCTCGGGGCGATCGCGCACGCCGATCACCGAAGCCCGAGGGGAGCCCCGTACATGGACACCGCCACGTCCCAGGAGACCGGCCGGATCAGCTACCGCGAAGCGGTCCTGGAGGACGTCCCCGTCCTCGTCCCGCTCGTGGAGTCGGCCTACCGGGGCGACGCCAGCCGGGCCGGCTGGACCACGGAGGCGGACATCCTCCAGGGGCAGCGCACCGACCCCGAGGGCGTGGCCGCCGTCATCGCCGCCCCCGGCAGCCGCCTCCTGGTCGTCGAGCGGGACGGCGAGACCGTCGCCTGCTGCCAGCTGGAGCACCGCGGGGAGGCCGCCTACTTCGGCATGTTCGCCGTCCGCCCCGAGCTCCAGGGCGCGGGCCTCGGCAAGCTGATCATCGCGGAGGCCGAGCGCCGGGTGCGCGAGCTGTGGGACGCGCGCGAGATGCACATGACGGTGATCTCCGTGCGCGAGGAGCTGATCGCCTGGTACGAGCGGCGCGGCTACCGGCGGACGGGCCGGACGACGCCGTTCCCCTACGGCGACGAGCGCTTCGGCCTGCCCCAGCGCGACGACCTGGAGTTCGAGCTGCTCGTCAAGCCGCTGGTGTGAGCCGTCGGGCCGGGTCGGGGGGCGGACCCGGGACGAAAGCACCCGAATGGCGGAAGCGCGGCCTCACCCCCTGACGACAGGAAAAACTTCTGTCGACAGGGGGGTCGCGCAGGATAATTTCTCTTGCTCCTCTTGTGGGGGAGAAGCGTCGATGTATACGGTGTCTTGACGCGAGGTTCTCCTGTGGAGGAAGAGGCATGACGGAAATTCTTGTGCAGGACGTGACCGGTGGAGGGATAACCACCGACGCCCGGGTCGTCGACCACCCGGCCTGGCCCGAGCTCAAGAACGCCGTGGAGGAGATCCGCTCCTGGCAGAGCGCGGACGGCTCCGTCGACTTCGAGGCCGAGGACGCCCCCGCCCGCTCCCTCGTCGAGCAGACCCTCGACCGGGTCGTCGACGCGGTCGAGCGGCTCGCCCCCCTCCTCCCGCACGACGCCGCCTACCACCGCGCCCTCGTCTCCGACCTGCGCAAGTGGGCCGCGAGCGGCTTCGCGGTGCCGGACTTCCTGGACGCGCTGCTCGCCTTCCAGCCGGCCGCCGACCGCGCCGACGGGCTCCAGCACCTCGTGCTCTTCCCGATGTACACGCAGAACGGCAACCCGGACCGCAACCTGGAAGCCGTCGTGCTCCGCATGGTCTGGCCCGAGTGGCTCGCCGAGCTGGAGCGCACCCGCTACGACAACCCGCTCTTCTGCGGCATCACCTTCGAGGACTTCACCGCCGGGTACGACACCAACTCGGCCGTCCTCTTCCCGGAGACCATCGCCGTCCGCGAGGCCCCCGAGCGCTTCACCTGGGGCGGCATCTTCTGCGACCGCGAGGCCGCCCGCTTCCGCAAGGTCACCGAGGCCGCCGTCGACACCCTGGGCATCGAGCTGCCCACCGACATCGCCGCGATGATCGGCGACCAGGAGCGCTGCGAGAAGGCCTTCGTGCTCTGGGACATGGTCCACGACCGCACCCACAGCCACGGCGACCTGCCCTTCGACCCCTTCATGATCAAGCAGCGCCAGCCCTTCTGGATGTACGGCCTGGAGGAGCTCCGCTGCGACCTCACCGCCTTCAAGGAGGCCGTGAAGCTGGAGGCCGAGGGCAACACGCACGGCCGTGACGTGCAGTACGCCGTCCTCTTCGACCGCATGTTCCGCTTCCCGCTCTCCGGCGACCGGAACCGCAACTACGACGGCCTGGGCGGCCAGCTCCTCTTCGCGTACCTCCACAAGCACGACGTGGTGCGCTGGACGGACAACACGCTCAAGATCGACTGGCAGCGGGCCCCCGAGGTCACCAACCAGCTCTGCGCCGAGATCGAGAAGCTCTACCGCGACGGCATCGACCGCCCCAAGCTCGTCCACTGGTTCAAGGCGTACGAGCTGGTCTCCACCTACCTCGCCCCGCACCCGGGCTCGAAGTGGGCCAAGGGCCCCGACGCCCTCGACCTCTCCCTGCCGCCGCGCAAGCTCGTGGACGACGTGCTTCCGGACGAGTTTCCGCTCAGCATGTTCTTCGAGGCCCTCGCCAAGAAGCTGAAGGGCGTGATCGCCGACACCAAGGGGATCACCGCCGCCGGCGCCCCGCGCACCGAGCGGGCCGCCGCGTGAGCGCTCCTGCCGAAGGACCGGGGAACGCCGAGCGCACGGAGGAGACGGTGTCCATGAACGCCGAAGGAAACGGCGGGCCGCTCGACGGCGCCGTCATCGCGGTCGCCGGAGCGGCCGGCCCCGCGGGCCGCGCCACGCTGCTGCGGCTCGCCGAGGCGGGCGCGACCGTGATCGCGTCCGACGCGGACCCGGCCCGCCTCGCGGAGGCCGTCGACGCCGCCCGCTACGCGCACGGCGGCGCCACGGTCGTCGGCGACACCGTCGACCTGCTCGACCTCGCCGCCACCCGCGACTGGGCCGCGAAGACCGAGAAGGAGTTCGGCCGGATCGACGGCCTGGTCCACCTCGTCGGCGGCTGGCGCGGCAGCCCCTCCTTCACGGAGACCGAGCTCAAGGACTGGGACTTCCTGGAGAAGCTCCTGATCCGCACGGTCCAGCACACCTCGCTCGCCTTCCACGACCCGCTGCTCCGCGCGGGCGGCCGCGGCCGCTACGCCCTGATCAGCCAGGTCGGCGCCCACAAGCCGGTCGCGGGCAACGCCGCGTACAACGCGGGCAAGGCCGCGGCCGAGGCCTGGACCCTCGCCATGGCGGACTCCTTCCGCAAGCTGGGGGGCGACGACGGCCCGCAGGCGGCGGCTGCGATCCTGGTGATCAAGGCGTTGGTGCACGAGGTGATGCGCGCCGAGCGCCCCAACGCGAAGTTCGCGGGCTTCACCGATGTCGACGACCTGGCCGCAGAGATCGCCGGCCTGTGGGACAGGCCCGCCCAGGAAGTGAATGGACAGCGCCTGTGGCTGACCCCCGAGCCGTGACCGCGGCCATCGGCCCCAGGACCGACGCGCGTCGTCACCACGACCCGTCGGTCCGGGGCTTCGCCAGCGACAACTACGCCGGCGTCCACCCCGAGATCCTCGCGGCCCTCGCCCTCGCCAACGAGGGCCACCAGGTCGCCTACGGCGAGGACCAGTACACCGACCACCTCCAGCGGATCGTGCACAGCCACTTCGGGCCGGGCGCCGAGGCGTTCCCGGTCTTCAACGGCACCGGTGCCAACGTGACCGCCCTCCAGGCGCTCACGGACCGCTGGGGCGCCGTCGTCTGCGCCGAGTCGGCCCACATCAACGTGGACGAGGGCGGCGCGCCGGAGCGGATGGGCGGCCTCAAGCTGCTCACCGTGCCGACCCCGGACGGCAAGCTCACCCCCGAGCTGATCGACCGGCAGGCCTGGGGCTGGGACGACGAGCACCGGGCCATGCCCCAGGTCGTCTCGATCACCCAGAACACCGAGCTGGGCACCGTCTACACGGTCGACGAGATCCGCGCGATCGTGGAGCACGCCCACTCCAAGGGCATGAAGGTGCACCTCGACGGGGCACGGATAGCCAACGCCGCCGCCTCGCTGGACGTGCCCATGCGCGCGTTCACCAACGCGGTGGGCGTGGACGTGCTCTCGTACGGCGGGACCAAGAACGGGATGATCTTCGGCGAGGCCGTGATCGTGCTGAACCCGGACGCGGTCAGCCACATGAAGCACCTGCGCAAGCTGTCCATGCAGCTCGCGTCGAAGATGCGGTTCGTGTCGGTGCAACTGGAGGCGCTGCTCGCGAAGGACCTGTGGCTGCGCAACGCCCGCCACGCCAACGCGATGGCCCAGCGCCTCGCGGCCGGGGTGCGCGCCCTCGACGGGGTGGAGATCCTCTATCCGGTCCAGGCCAACGCGGTCTTCGCCCGCCTCCCGCACGAGGTGAGCCGCCGGCTCCAGGAGCGCTTCCGCTTCTACTTCTGGGACGAGGTCGCCGGCGACGTGCGCTGGATGTGCGCCTTCGACACCACGGAGGACGACGTGGACGCCTTCCTCCAGGCCCTGAAGGAAGAGCTGGCCCGCTGACCCTGGATGCATGAATATACGGCCGGACGGAAAATCATTGACTCCGTCCGGCCGTCTTCATAGGGTCGGCCCGCATGGAACTCATCCAGCAGGACCCCGACATCAACGCCTACTTGGCCGCAAGTGAGGCCGTCGACCACGAGCACCCGGTCGTACGGGAGGTGGCGGACCGTCTCTCCGCCGAGCACCCCGACGCATACGCATACGCCGAAGCGGCCTTCGCGTACATCCGCGACGCCGTCCCGCACTCCATGGACTCCGGCGACCCCCGCGTCACCTGGCGCGCCTCCGACGTCCTGGAGCTGCGCACCGGTGTCTGCTACGCCAAGACCGTCGCGTACGCGGCGCTCCTGCGGGCCCGGGGCATCCCGGCCGCCCTCTGCTACCAGCGGCTCACCGACGACGACGGATCCCACCCCGTGGTGCACGGCCTCACCGCCGTCCTGCTGCCGGGGGAGCGGACGTGGGCCCGCCAGGACCCGAGGGGCAACAAGGCGGGCGTCGACACCCGCTTCTCCCTGAAGGAGGAGCGGCTCGCCCGGTCCGTACGGCCGGAGCTCGGCGAGGTGGACTACCCGCTGCTCCACGCCGAGCCGCACCCGGCCGTCCTGGCGGCCCTGAGGGCCGCCCGCGACCGGCCGCACCTGGACCGGACCCTTCCCGCCGGGCTGGAGCCGGTCAGGCTTCCTTGACCTGGGCCGGCGTCGGAGCCGTACCGCCGAGGTGCGCGGGCACCCACCAGGTGTCGCCCGCGTCCTTGGGGCGGACCGGGTAGGCGCGCTGCGCGGCCTCCAGGAGCTCCTGCACGCGCTCGCGCAGCCGTCGGGTGATGGCGCCCGCGTACTGGTCGGCGGGGGCCTCCACGGCCTCGCCGACGCGGATCGTCACCGGGATGTGGTTCCGCTTGAAGTTCCGCGGCCGGCCCTTCGTCCAGACCCGCTGGGTGCCCCACAGCGCCATCGGGATCAGCGGGACGCCCGCCTCCTGCGCGAGGCGCGCCGCGCCCGTCTTGAAGCCCTTGAGCGTGAAGGACTGGGAGATGGTCGCCTCGGGGAAGACGCCGATGATCTCGCCGGCCCGCAGCGACTCGAGCGCGTGCTTGTAGGCGTGCTCGCCCTGGGAGCGGTCCACCGGGATGTGCTTCATGCCGCGCATGAGCGGGCCGGAGATCTTGTGCCGGAAGACCGAGTCCTTCGCCATGAAGCGCACCAGGCGCTTCTGCGGCAGCGCGGCGAGACCGGTGAAGATGAAGTCCAGGTAGCTGATGTGGTTGCTGACCAGGACGGCTCCGCCGGTCCGCGGGATGTGCTCCGAACCCTGCGTGTCGATCTTCAGGTCCAGCGCCTTGAACATGGTCAGAGCGGCGCCGACGACCGGCCGATAGACGAGTTCTGCCATCGGAGAGGAACCCCTTCTTCCTGCTTGTCCGGGGAGGGTTCTCCCGGCGAAGTTACGCGGCCGTAGGTTTTCGGCTTTGGGCAGATCGTGCCCCATGAGGGACGCTGTGACCAGCCTGAGCACGCTTGCGAGGGGAGATTCTCGTCACTCGCGGCGGCCGGAACGGGAATCGAATGCCCGTCCCGCGGCGCTGTATCCCGTGGCGCGCGGAACGGGCGCGCGGAGACGTGAGGGAACGGAGAGGGATGAGCGAGGTCCTGGGACCGGAGGCGCTCGGCGCCGAACTGGGGGAGCGGGCCACCCTCGTCCAGTTCTCGACCGCCTTCTGCCAGCCCTGCCGGGCCACCCGCCGCACCCTCGCCGAGGTCGCCGCGATGGTGCCCGGCGTGGGGCACGTCGAGATCGACGCCGAGGCGCGGCTCGACCTCGTGCGCGCGCTCGGCATCGCCCGCACCCCCACCGTGCTCGTCCTGGACCGGGCCGGGCGCGTCGTCCGCCGGGCCGCCGGGCAGCCCCGCAGGGCGGACGTCATCGCCGCCCTGGGACGGGCGGTCTGACGCGGTGACACTTCCCCCGGTCCGTGCGGCGGCGCACCCCCCGGCCCGCGCGACGGAACCCCGCCCGGCCCGCGCGGTGACGCTCCTCCCACATCGCGGTACGCACTTGACTGCAACCGCCACCGATCGTCACCCTGACGGAGTGACTCTGGAACTCCTTCTCTACGGCCGGGCCCACGTGGACCTGGCCCGCAACGCGAGCGCGCGCTGTCCGGGCGTCTGACCCACCCCAGGACTCCTCCATGCCGCCCTCGCAGAAGGACAATTCCATGACGGTTTCGCCCGAGCTCCGCACCGTTCCCACGATCGGCGCCCCCCGGCAGGCCTCACCCGATCTGCTCCGCTCCGTCTTCCGCCGGCACGCGGCCGGCGTCGCGGTCGTCACCGCGCACGGCGAGCACCCCGTGGGATTCACCGCGACCTCGCTCAACTCCGTCGCCGCCGACCCGCCGCTGGTCTCCTTCGGCGTCGGCACCTCGTCCTCCTCCTGGCCGGTGGTCTCCGAGGCCGAGTTCATCGGCGTGCACATACTCGGCGAGCACCAGCAGGACCTGGCCGCCACCTTCGCCCGCAGCGGCGCCGACCGCTTCGGCGAGGGGACCGGCTGGAGCGTCGGCCCCGAGGGCGTGCCCGTGCTCGACGACGTCCTCGCCTGGCTGGTGTGCCGCGTGGTGGCCCGGGTGCCCGCCGGGGACCACCGGATCGTGATCGCGGAGGCGGTCGCGGGCGACCCGGACGGGGCGGGCCGGCCGCTCCTGTACCACCACGGGCGCTTCAACGCGCTGCGCGACTGAGAGTTCCCGCGCGCGCCGCTCTCCGCGCGTTGGGAAGGTCACACGGCTGAGCGGTTGCTCAGTGGTAACGAACTGGGTGTACTGGCGAGTAATATTTTGGGCGGGGCGTAGGGCGCCCCGACCGGAAACCCGCCCTTCAGGCGCCTATGCTGCGAGCAACAAGGCAGCCCAGTTATGACGATGCAGTAGGAGAGCCGGCGTGAGCTTGAGGATCGTTGTCTGTGTGAAGTACGTGCCCGACGCCACCGGCGACCGGCACTTCGCCGATGACCTGACGGTGGACCGCGACGACGTCGACGGCCTGCTGTCGGAGCTCGACGAGTACGCGGTCGAGCAGGCCCTGCAGATCGCGGAAGAGGCGGACGACGCCGAGGTCACCGTGCTCACGGTCGGCCCCGAGGACGCCAAGGACGCGCTGCGCAAGGCGCTGTCGATGGGCGCCGACAAGGCGGTCCACGTCGAGGACGACGACCTGCACGGCTCCGACGTCATGGGCACCTCGCTGGTGCTCGCCAAGGCGATCGAGAAGACCGGCTACGACGTGGTCATCGCCGGCATGGCCTCCACCGACGGCGTCATGGGCGTGCTGCCCGCGATCCTGGCCGAGCGCCTGGGCGTCCCGCAGGTCACGCTGCTCTCCGAGGTCAAGATCGAGGACGGCGTCGTGAAGGGCCGCCGCGACGGCGACGCCGCCTCCGAGCGGCTGGAGGCCTCCCTGCCGGCCGTCGTCTCGGTGACGGACCAGTCGGGCGAGGCGCGCTACCCGTCCTTCAAGGGCATCATGGCCGCCAAGAAGAAGCCGGTTCAGTCCCTGGACCTCTCCGACCTCGACCTGGAGGCCGAGGAGGTCGGCCTGGAGGGCGCGTGGACCGCGGTCGACTCCGCCACCGAGCGTCCGGCCCGCACGGCCGGCACGATCGTCAAGGACGAGGGCGAGGGCGGCAAGCAGCTCGCCGGGTTCCTCGCGGGCCAGAAGTTCATCTGAGACTTCGGCCGCGCGAGCCGGACGTTCCTCCGGCGACCCGCGCGAGCCGCCTCGGACCTCCCCCTCACCTTCGCAGGAGATTGAATCCCCATGGCTGAGATCCTCGTCTACGTCGACCACGTCGATGGAGCCGTCCGCAAGCCCACCCTGGAGCTGCTCACCCTCGCCCGCCGTCTGGGCGACCCGGTCGCCGTCGCGCTCGGCAACGGCGCCGCCGACACCGCCCCGGTCCTGGCCGAGCACGGCGCGGTCAAGGTCCTGACCGCCGACGCGCCCGAGTTCGCCGAGTACCTCGTCGTCCCCAAGGTCGACGCCCTCCAGGCCGCCCACGACGCCGTCTCCCCGGCCGCCGTGCTGGTCCCCTCCTCGGCCGAGGCCAAGGAGATCGCGGCCCGCCTCGCGGTCCGCATCGGCTCCGGCGTCATCACCGACGCGGTGGACCTGGAGGCCGGCGCGGAGGGCCCGGTGGCGACGCAGGCCGTGTTCGCCGCCTCCTTCACCACCAAGTCCCGCGTCTCCAAGGGCACCCCGGTCATCACGGTCAAGCCGAACTCGGCCCCCGTCGAGGCCGCCCCGGCCGCCGGCGCCGTCGAGGCGCTGTCGGTCTCCTTCGGCCCGCTGGCCACCGGCACCAAGGTCACCTCGCGCACCCCGCGCGAGTCGACCGGCCGCCCGGAGCTGACCGAGGCCGCGATCGTGGTCTCCGGCGGCCGCGGCGTCAACGGCGCCGAGAACTTCGCGATCATCGAGGCGCTGGCCGACTCGCTCGGCGCGGCCGTCGGCGCCTCCCGCGCCGCGGTGGACGCCGGCTGGTACCCGCACGCCAACCAGGTCGGCCAGACCGGCAAGTCGGTCTCGCCGCAGCTGTACATCGCCTCCGGCATCTCCGGCGCGATCCAGCACCGCGCGGGCATGCAGACCTCGAAGACGATCGTCGCGATCAACAAGGACGCCGAGGCGCCGATCTTCGAGCTCGTCGACTACGGCGTGGTGGGCGACCTCTTCGAGGTCGTCCCGCAGCTGACCGAAGAGGTCAAGACCCGCAAGGGCTGACCTGCGGTTCTGTCGGACCGGGGGCCGCACGGTGAACTCTCACCGTGCGGCCCCCGGCCGTTTCGGACACCCATTGACGCGGGTCCCGGCCGCCCGTTAACTTCGCCATACGGATTGTTGATTCCGTGCAGCGGAAAACAGGAGGGTAGTGGGATGGGTCAGCAGGAGAAGGTGTCGACGAGCCTCGCGGGCACGGTCAGCGAGGGCATCAGCGCCTCCCTCGCCGCCGTGGACGCCGAGCTGGACCGCCGCTACCCGGGGGACCCCGGCACCCGCCAGCCCGTCCACACGGTCTACGTCCCCGGCAACCTCTTCGACGCCGGCACCGTCCGCTCCTGGGGCGACCGGGCCTTCGCCGCCCTCGACGAACACGCCCCCGACGCCGCCTCCTTCGCCGCCGTCCTCGGCCTCTCCGACGACCTCGCCGAGGACGTGTACGGCCGCGTGCGGGCCAAGCTGGAGCGCGAGCCGATCGAGGACCTCCGGGTCGACTTCGAGGACGGCTACGGGGGCGACGACGAGGACCGGGACGCGGCCCGCGCCGCCCGGCTGGTCTCCGAGGCGTACGCCGGGGGCACCGCCGCCCCGTACACCGGCATCCGGATGAAGTGCATGGAGGCCGCCGTACGCGACCGGGGCATCCGCACCACCGACGTCTTCCTCACCGGCCTGCTGGAGCACGGCGGCCTCCCCGAGGGCCTCGTCCTCACCCTCCCCAAGGTCACCTACCCCGAGCAGGTCACCGCCTTCGTCCGCCTCCTGGAGGCCTTCGAGAAGGCCCACGGCCTCGACGCCGGCCGCCTCGGCTTCGAGATCCAGATCGAGACCAGCCAGGCCATCCTCGCCGCCGACGGCACCGCCGCCGTCGCCCGCATGATCGGGGCCGCCGAGGGGCGCGCCACCGGACTGCACTACGGCACCTTCGACTACAGCGCCTGCCTCGGCGTCTCCGCCGCCTACCAGGCCAGCGACCACCCGGCCGCCGACCACGCCAAGGCGATCATGCAGGTCGCCGCCGCCGGCACCGGCGTCCGCGTCTCCGACGGCTCCACCAACATCCTGCCGGTCGGCTCCACCGCGCACGTCCACGAGGCCTGGCGCCTGCACTACGGCCTCACCCGCCGCGCCCTCGCCCGCGCCTACTACCAGGGCTGGGACATGCACCCCGGCCACATCCCCACCCGCTACGCCGCCGTCTTCGCCTTCTACCGCGAGGGCTTCGAGGCCGCCGCCAAGCGCCTCTCCGCCTACGCCAACCACGCGGGCGGCGACGTCATGGACGAGCCGGCCACCGCCAAGGCGCTCAGCTCCTACCTGCTGCGCGGCATCGACTGCGGCGCCCTCGACACCGCCGAGGTCGACGCCCTCACCGGCATGACCCGCGCCGCCCTCGACCGCTTCGCGGCCCCGCGTCGCGGCGACCTCACGGCCTCGGCCGAGTAGCCGCCCGGGAAGGACCGGCCGCCCGGGGAAGGCCGTCCGGCCGGCGTCAGGCGGCCGGCGGTGCGATCTCGCCCGAGCCCCGGGGGAGGAGCGTGGTGCCGAGCACCACCCGCTCGGGCGCCCCGTCCGCCCCGTCCAGGCGCCGGAACAGCCGCTCCGCCGCCGTCCGGCCGAGCGCGGCGGCGTCCTGGGCGACGACCGTGATGCCCAGCAGGTCGGCCAGCTCGATGTCGTCGAAGCCGACCAGGGCGACCGGCCGGTCCTGCCCGGCGAGGGCCCGGACGGCCGTGACGGTGACCCGGTTGTTCCCCGCGAACAGCGCCGTCACCGGCTCCGGCGCGGCCAGCATCCCCCGTACCGCCGCGTCCACCCGCTCCGGGTCGGTCGGTCCCGGCGAGACCCACTCCTCCCGGACCGGAAGGCCCGCGTCCTCCATCGCCGCGCGGTAGCCGCGCAGCCGCTCGGCCGCCGTGTGGATGCGCGGGCGGTCGCCGACGAAACCGATCCGGCGGTGGCCGTGCGCGATCAGGTGGGCCGTGCCGTCGCGCGCGCCGCCGAAGCTGTCGGAGAGGACCGCGTCGGCGTCGATCCGCCCGGCGGGGCGGTCGACGAACACCGTGGCGACGCCCGCCCTGATCTCTGGCTCCAGGTACCGGTGGTCGTCGCCGGCCGGGATGACGATGAGGCCGTCGACCCGGCGCGCGCACAGCGCGAGCGCCAACTCCTGCTCGCGCTCGGGGTCCTCGGCGCTCGACCCGTTGATCAGGAGGGCCCCGTGCGCCCGCGCGACCTCCTCGACCGCCCGGCTCAGCGGACCGTAGAAGGGATCGGCGAGGTCCTCCAGGACCAGACCGACGGTCGCGGTCCTGCCCTTGCGCAGGACCCGCGCGCTGTCGTTGCGCCGGAAGCCGAGCACCTCGATGGCCTCCTGCACCCGCCGTTCGGTGTCGGGCGTGACGCCCGGCTCGCCGTTCACCACCCGGGACACCGTCTTCAGGCCGACGCCCGCCTTGGCGGCGACGTCCTTCATCGTGGGCCGGTTGCCGTAGCGGTGCTCGGGGCGGTGGGCGGTGTCGGCCACGGTCTGCGGTTCCTCCGTCGTGTCGGGACCCCGCCGTGGCCGGGCCGTCTTTCGGACTCCGGACGAGCATAGGGCCTGGACAACGTTGTCATACCGCGTGAGACCATACGGAACGCCCACCGTTCCCGGCCGTCCCCGGAGGTTCCCCGCCCATGCACACCGACCTCGCCACGGGCCTCGTCGCCGCCCTCGACATCGGGGGCACCAAGATCGCCGGCGCCCTGGTCGACGGCGAGGGGCGCGTCCGTGTCCGGTCCCGGCGGCCCACGCCCGCGCGTGAGGACGGCGAGACGGTGATGGCGGCGGTCGAGGGCGTCCTCGGCGACCTCGCCGCCTCCCCGCTGTGGGAGGCGGCCGACGCCGTCGGCATCGGCAGCGCGGGCCCGGTCGACGCGGCCCGGGGGACCGTCAGCCCCGTCAACGTCCCCGGCTGGCGCGACTACCCGCTCGTCGAACGGGTCCGCCGGGCCGCCGGCGGCCGGCCGGTCACCCTCGTCGGCGACGGCGTCGCCATGACGGCGGCCGAGCACTGGCTCGGAGCCGCCCGGGGCTACGACAACGCCCTCTGCCTGGTGGTCTCCACGGGCGTCGGCGGCGGGCTCGTCCTCGACGGACGCCTGCACACGGGCCCCACCGGCAACGCCGGTCACATCGGGCACATCGTGGTCGACCTGGACGGCGAGCCCTGCGCGTGCGGCGGACGCGGCTGCGTCGAACGCCTCGCCAGCGGCCCGCACCTGGCGCGCCGCGCCCTGGAGAACGGCTGGCGGCCGGGGCCCGACGGCGACGTCTCCGCCGCCGCGGTGGCCGCCTCCGCGCGCGCCGGGGATCCGGTGGCCGTCGCCTCGTTCGAGCGCGCGGCCCGGGCGCTCGCGGCGGGCATCGCCGCCACGGCGGCCCTCGTCGAGATCGACGTCGCGGTCGTCGGCGGCGGGGTGGCGGGCGCGGGGGAGGTCCTCTTCGCCCCGCTCCGGCGCAGCCTCCGCGGCTACGCCACGCTCTCCTTCGTACGGGACCTGAAGGTCGTCCCGGCGCTCACGGGCACGGACGCGGGCCTCCTCGGCGCGGCGTCGGCCGCCGCGCGGGCGCGGGAGCCGGGGGCGCGCGCCGACACGAACGCGGGTGCCGACGGCGGTTCCTGAGGCCGTACGGACGTCGTCGTGCGGCGGGGCGGGACGGTTCCTCGCGCCCGGTTCTCCCGTACGCGTGCGCTCCCGTGTCCGGCTGCTCCCGTACTCGTCCGCTCCCGGACCCGGTTGCTCGCCTGCTCGTTCGCTCCCGGCCCCGGTTGCTCGCCTGCTCGTCCGTTCCCGCGCCCGGCTACTCCCGTGCCCGCTCGGACCTCCTCTGGCCGATCAGCCTGCCTTCGGCCTTCCTCCGCTCCGGCGGTCGCTGTTCGACCACCACCAGGAACGTGTCGGACTCCAGGTCCATCACGACCCGGGCCGGCACGCCCTCGTCGCGCCGCGCGCCGGCGAACTCCTCGGCGGGCCAGCTGCCCCGCGGACCGCCGGCCGGAAAACGTTCGAGAACCGTACGACTCATCTCCACACCCCTCGTGCTTGCCGTTCCCAACGACGGTTTCCCCGAAGTGTCACGCGCATGCCGGTCCTCCCGCCGATCCATACGATCGTGGTTTCCGTGGCAGGGTGTTGCGGGCAAGCCACAGAGGGCTACCGAAGAGGGGGAAACGTGATCGTCTGGATCAACGGGGCGTTCGGCGCGGGAAAGTCCAGCACCGCGCGTGAACTGGTCGATCTGATCCCGCACAGCACCCTGTACGACCCCGAGCTCACCGGCGGTGCGGTGCGCCGGCTCCTTCCGGCCAAGCGGCTCGCCGAGGTGGAGGACTACCAGGACCTGCCGATCTGGCGGCGGCTCGTCGTCGACACCGCCGCCGCCCTGCTCGCCGAGGCCGGCGGCGTCCTGGTCGTCCCGATGACCCTGATCCGCCAGGAGTACCGGGACGAGATATTCGGCGGCCTCGCCGCCCGCCGCATCGAGGTGCGCCACATCCTGCTCACACCCGAGGAAACGATCCTGCGTCAGCGGATCGACACCCGGGCGGAGTACGGCGACCCCGAGGTCGACGCCCGTGTCCGGGAGTGGTGTCACGGGCGCGTGGAACCGTACCGCGCCGCCCTCGGCTGGCTCGCCGCCGACGCGTACACCGTCGACAACTCGGCGCTCACCGCGGCCGGGACCGCCCGGGCCGTCGCCGACGCGATCCGGGACGGGCTCGCCGCCCCCTGCGGGATCGTCCAGACGCCCGAGCCGACCGGCGAGACCGTCGCCGCCGGCGTGCTGCTCTTCGACGAACGCGACCGCTTCCTGCTCGTGGACCCCACCTACAAGCCCGGCTGGGAGTTCCCCGGCGGCGTCGTGGAGCCCGGCGAACCCCCGGCGCGGGCCGGGATGCGGGAGGTGGCCGAGGAGGTAGGCCTCGCCCTCGACGCCGTGCCCCGGCTGCTGCTCGTCGACTGGGAGCGGCCCGAGCCCCCGAAGTACGGAGGGCTGCGCCTCCTCTTCGACGGCGGCACGCTCCGGCCCGCCGACACCGAGCGGCTGAGCCTTCCCGGCGCCGAACTGCGCGACTGGCGCTTCGTCACCGAGGAGGAGGCCGCCGAGCTGCTGCCGCCCGTCCGCTACCAGCGCCTCCGCTGGGCCCTGCGCGCGCGGGAGCGGGGCACGGTGCTCAACCTGGAGGCCGGGGTGCCGGTGGGGTGACCGGCCGGGGCGGGCGGCGACACCCGGGGCGCCCCGACCGGGGCCGCTCAGGTCGGGACGACCGCCCCGGCCGTCGCCGCCGCCCTCAGCCGGGCCGCCGCGTCCGTGACCACCGGCGCGCCGTGCCCGCAGCACAGCACCGACGGGTCCAGCTCCGCCAGCCTCCGCATCGACTCCAGGGCGAGGGCGCGGTCGACGTGGAACACGCCGAAGGTCACCCCCTGGACCGAGGCCACCGTGTCCCCGGCGAACAGCACGCCGTGGCGGGGGAGGTGCACGGCGATCGAGCCCGGGGTGTGACCGGGGGCGTGGACCACCACGGCCCCGTCGCCGAAACCGAGCTCCTCGCCGTCCTCGACCTCCCGGTCCACCCGGGTCGGCGGCGCCTCCGGCACGGTCAGACCGTGCTCGTACAGCGGGAGTTCCCAGTCCAGGAGGTCGGGCTCGGGGACCGGGGCCTCACCCCGGACCACCGGCGCGTCCAGGCGGTGCGCCACGATCTCGGCCCCGTGGCGGTCCGCGAGCTCCTGGGCCGCGCCCACGTGGTCCCGGTGGCAGTGGGTCAGCACGATGCGGCGCAGCCGGTCCGGGTCCAGACCGGCCGCCCGTACGGCGTCCGCCGTCGCGTCCGCCGTACCCGCCCAGCCCGCGTCGATCAGGGTCAGCTCCTCCTCGTCCCGCCAGAGGTAGGCCTGGCCGATGGAGTGGTCGAGCACGTACAGCCGCGGAGTCACCATGAGGGGTTCCATGCGGCGAACCTACGCGTCCGCGCGGGCCCGCCGCCCGGTTCTACGCTCTCGGCGAGCTTCGCCGAACGCTGAACCCGATCGGGAACCGAAAGCGCGTCAGGCCTGCTTCGACCGCGCGTAGTTGAGGAGGAAGTGCGCCTCGGCCACCGACAGGCGCTCCAGCTCCTCCGGCGACACGGACTCGTTGGGCGCGTGGATCTGCGCCTCCGGCTCGCTCAGGCCGATCAGCAGGATCTCCGCCTCCGGGTACAGCGAGGCCAGCGTGCTGCACAGCGGGATCGAGCCGCCCAGACCGGCCGTCTGCATCTCCTGACCGGGGTACGCGACCTCCATCGCCTCGGCCATCGAGGCGTACGCCGGGCTCGACGTGTCCGCCTGGAAGGCCTGGCCCTGGCCGACCTGCTCCATGGTCACCCGGGCGTTCCACGGCGTGTGGTTCTCGATGTGGGCGAAGAGCAGCTTCGTCGCCTCGGCCGCGTCCTGGCCCGGCGGCACCCGCAGGCTGATCTGCGCGCGGGCCGTCCTCGGGACGGACGGGGTGGCGCCGGCCACCGGGTGGCAGTCGATGCCGACGACGGTGACGGCGGGACGCGCCCAGATGCGGTCCGCGACCGTGCCGCCGCCCGGCAGGTCCACGCCCGGCAGCACCTTGGCGTCCTGGCGGAAGTTCTCCTCCGGGTACTGGAGGCCCTCCCACACCTGGTCGCCCGGCAGGCCGTCGACGACGGTCGAGCCGTCCGGGCCGCGCAGCGAGTCGAGCACGCGGATCAGCGCGGCGAGCGCGTCCGGGGCGGCGCCGCCGAACTGGCCGGAGTGCAGGTTGCCCTCCAGGGTGTCGATCTCCACCCGGATCATCGTCATGCCGCGCAGGGTCGCGGTCACCGTCGGCAGGCCCACCCGGAAGTTGCCCGCGTCGCCGATGACGATCGTGTCGGCGGTCAGCAGCTCGGGGTGCTCCTCGGCGTACCGCTCCAGACCGCCGGTGCCCTGCTCCTCCGAGCCCTCGACGATCACCTTGACCGTCACCGGGACGCCGCCGTTCGCCTTCAGGGCGCGCAGCGCGAGCAGGTGCAGGATCACCCCGCCCTTGCAGTCGGCCGTGCCGCGCCCGTACCAGCGTCCGTCGCGCTCGGTCAGCTCGAACGGCGGGGAGAGCCACGCGGACTCGTCCAGCTTCGGCTGCACGTCGTAGTGCGCGTAGAGGAGGACGGTCGGCGCGCCGGCCGGGCCGGGGAGTATGCCGTACACGGCCTGCGAGCCGTCCGGGGTGTCGAGCAGCGCCACGTCCTGGAAGTCCTCGGCGCGCAGCGCGTCCGCGACCCAGTTCGCCGCCGCCTCGCACTCGCTGCGCGGGGCCACGTTCTCGTCCGCCACCGACTCGAAGGCCACCAGCTCCGCGAGCTCCGTCCTGGCGCGGGGCATCAGGGACCGTACGGTCTCGGCGATCGGATTCGCGGTCATGGGCACGCTCCTGGTGGGTGCGACGTTACGACGGAGAGGACGGCGTCGTCGCGTCTCGTGGCGCGGCGAACGCACCGTCGATCCTACGGCCGGGGCTCCGGCTACCGCGCCGTAGGATGCGTCAGGAGCAGACCCCCGGTCGGATCAGGAGCAGAAGCACATCGTGAGCAGCGAGCACGCAGGGAACGCCGGTCCGGAGAACACCGAGCCCGAGGGCGCGGCTCCTGAGGGCACGGGTGCGGAGGCGGCGAGGGACGAGACCCAGGGCGCGGTGGGCGACGGGGGCGCGGACGGCCTCGCGGACGTGGCGGAGAGCGGCCCCGAGGACGCGGCCCCCGCCGTGGACGGCGGGGCGGCGGGGCCGGACGCCGAGGCGGACGTCTGGGACGTCGTGGTCGTCGGCGCCGGACCGGCCGGCGCCTCCGCGGCCTACGCGGCGGCGGTGGCCGGACGCCGGGTGCTCCTCCTGGAGAAGTCCGAGCTGCCCCGGTACAAGACCTGCGGCGGCGGCATCATCGGCCCCTCCCGCGACTCGCTCCCGCCGGGCTTCGAACTGCCCCTCCAGGACCGGGTGCACGCCGTCACCTTCTCCCTCGAAGGGCGCTTCGCCCGCACCCGCCGCTCGCGCCGGATGCTCTTCGGCCTCATCAACCGGCCCGAGTTCGACGCGCAGCTCGTCCAGCACGCGCAGAAGGCCGGCGCCGAGCTGCGGACCGGTGCCACGGTGACCCGGGTGGAGCAGCACGGGCCGTCGGTGCCGGACCGGCGGACCGCCGCCGTCGTCCTGGCCGACGGCGAGACGGTCCTGGCGCGCGCGGTCGTCGGCGCCGACGGCAGTGCCAGCCGCATAGGCGCTCACGTCGGGGTGAAGATGGGCCAGGTCGACCTGGGCCTGGAGGCGGAGATCCCCGTGCCGCCGTCCGTGGCCGAGGACTGGAAGGGCCGCGTCCTCATCGACTGGGGCCCGATGCCCGGCAGTTACGGCTGGGTGTTCCCCAAGGGCGACACGCTGACCGTCGGCGTCATCTCGGCGCGCGGCGAGGGGGCCGCCACCAAGCGGTACCTGGAGGACTTCGTGGCCCGGCTCGGCCTGGCCGGGTTCGAGCCCTCGATCTCCTCAGGCCACCTGACCCGCTGCCGCACCGACGACTCGCCGCTCTCCCGCGGCCGGGTCCTGGTCTGCGGCGACGCGGCCGGCCTCCTGGAGCCGTGGACGCGCGAGGGCATCTCGTACGCGCTGCGCTCGGGCCGCCTCGCGGGCGAGTGGGCGGTGCGGGTCGCCGAGGCGAACGACGCGGTCGACGCGCGCCGCCAGGCCCTGAACTACGCCTTCGCCGTCAAGGCGGGCCTCGGCGTGGAGATGGCGGTCGGGCGGCGGATGCTCGCCGTCTTCGAGCGGCGCCCGGGACTGCTGCACGCCACGCTCACGGGCCTGCGGCCGGCCTGGAACGCCTTCGCCGACATCACCCGGGGCTCGGCCACCCTCGGCGGCATGGTCCGCTCGAACGGTCTGGCCCGGCGGGCGCTCGAACTCCTGGACAAGCGGATGGACACCTCGTCCGGTGTCGGCCCGGCGGGCCGGGGCGTCACGGCGAAGGAGCGGGACGCGTCGGAGCCGGAGGGCGCGGAGGGCGCCGAGGGCACGGAAGCCACGGAGGGCGCCGGGAGTACGGAAGGCTCGGCGGGCGTCGACAGCGCCGGGGGGACGAGGGCGGACGCCTGAGCCCGGTCCGCGGCGGTCCGCCGCGGACGCCGGAGACTCCGGCCGACCCGTACGGGCTCCGCCCGCCCCGGCCCGTCACGCGGCCCGGCCCGCGGCGGTCTCTTATAAACAAAAACCAGCCCCCCCGACACCACACAAAAACGGGTGGGCGGCGTGGGGAGGTTAAAG